>JAIRJU010000045.1 GCA_031260485.1 Pseudomonadales bacterium
CGCGCTCGAGGCTATCGCGCATTTTCTCGTGATCGGCGCCACTAACCGCCCCTGCGCGAGCAGCCTGCAAGGTAGCGTAATCCAGCGTTGCCTTAATCCGATACAGCAACACAAACTGAATCGTTACTAAAATCATAAAAAATACGACGGGCGCAGCAACGCATAATTCGACCATAGACTGGCCGCGCATATGCCGCTTCATTGCGACAGAAAAACAAGTGTTACGGGAAATCAGGTGACCGATCGCCATATCCAAGCCTCACCCATTTGCGGACACAAATTTTCAAGCGTACCGGCATGAAACTCCACCGTTGTTCTGGCACCACGGCAGGCGGCGGCGCGCCAGGGCACAAGCCGCTCTCGCCAGCCACAGACCCGCCGACGCGAATCCAGAAACACCAGGTCCAGCGCATACCCCATGCCAAAGGTATGCACGCTGGCGCAGGGCTCAATCATCAATGCCTGCGAACCTGCCTCGGCCAATGGCGCGCGCCACAACAGACCACGCGAACGCGACCACCAGCGATCCGCCAGCCACACGCAGGGGATCGTTGTTCCATATTCGCGTTCGATACAGCCCACTTTCACAGGATTCCATCCTGCAACATCTTCAAATAGATGAAATAGGCAATGAACAGGAAAATCAGCGGAAAGAAACACACCACCAGCGGGAACATCATTTTCACGGGCGCTTCGAGCGCGAGCTTTTCGGCGCGCTGGAACCGCTCCTCACGGCGCTGCGCCGACTGCGCGCGCAGCGTATCGCTGAGGTTTGCGCCTACCTTGTCGGCCTGAATAAGTGCGCTAGTAAAACTGCTGATCTGAGAAACATCCATCCGCTCCGCCATGCGCCGCAACGCATCGGCACGCGGCAGACCCGCACGTAAATCCCGCAGCACGCGGGAAAACTCCTGCGACAACGCGCCTTGCGGGCCTTTCAACACGGCCTGTTCGATGCCACCGGTGATATTCAGACCCGCTTCGACAGACATCGTGATGAAATCCAGATACACCGGCAGCGCGCGAATCACATTGTTGCGGCGTGCCTTGCGCCGCTCGCTGAGCCAGATGAAAGGGTACATCCAGCCCAACGGCAAGCCGAACAACAGACTCAGGAATACACTGCCGCCATCGAGCTTGTTCAGCATCAGCGCGCACAACATGAAGAAAATCGAAGCCAGCGCCGCGCCCACGATGCGCAATGCGTGGAACTCCTCCGGCGTCAACGTATAGTCCAGACCCGCCACCTGCAATTGACGGTAAGTTTGCTCCAATTGCGTTGCCCGCAAACGCGGCGCCACTTGGCGCGTAACCGCCGTCACCAGCGGCCATAGCATACGCATGGCGGGCGGCAGCGGATCGTAATAAGTGCGATCTTCGAGCTTGATCGCCCGCCATGCCCCACGCACGCCCACGATCGCCAGTCCCATCGCACCACCAGCCAACAATGCCACCAGAACCAGCGTCAGACTCATACGTCAATGTCCATGATCTTGCGGCATATGCGATAGCCCACGTATTCCATTACCGCGCACAGGCCGATGACCACCCACCCGTGCCACACATGGAACATCGGTGCCATCGTTTCTGAGTACATCAAACTCAGATACGCGATCAGGAACATCGGCAGAAGCGCCATCACGATCCCTTGCAGCCGCCCTTGCGAGGTCAATGCCTTGACCTTGTTTTCCATCATCAGGCGACGACGCAACGTTTCGGCCAGCGTCGTCAACGTCTCGGCAAGATTTCCACCCACATCACGCGATATGTTCACCGCCGAGATGAACAGATTGACATCGACAATCGGCACGCGCTCCCCGAAATGGGCCAGCGTTTCCTCCGTACGCACGCCCATGTGCTGTTCGCGCAACACCAACGCCAACTCCTGCGCCAGCGGCGGCTGCCCATCATGCGCGAGAACCTCCATGGACGGGGCAAAGCCCACCCCACCGCGCAAACTGGCGGCCAGCATCTGCAAGGCATCGGGAAGCTGCTCCTGTATCGTGTTGATACGCCGCTGCTTCAACCATGCATAGACTCTCTTGGGTAACAGCCATATGACCAGCATCAATAGGCTGGCGACCAACAAACTTCCGGATAGCAACCCGATCAGCAATGGCAGCACCAGCAGCAAAATGCCATTGAAAATGAACAACCGCCGCGGGTCCATGAACATGAACATATCCGCCAGGTTGATCCGTGCGTGATTTTCAAAATTTTCACGATAACGGCCCCAGAACCGGGCCGCGGCACGAATCATCACCAGAGCGCCGATGGTGAAGGCAAAAAACAGCAACGCCGCCAATAACAAAATGCTCATCGAGCCTCCATGCCTTCGTTGCGGAAGATTCCCAGATCCACGGCTACGCCGCGCTCGGCCAATTCCTCATAAAATTCCGGCACCGCGCCGGTGGCGACGAAACGGCCAACGACTTTGCCATCGGGGCCATGAAAACTCGTTGGCTTGAAGACGAACACGTCTTGCATTTGAATCACCCCGCTTTCCATGCCAGTGATTTCCGTGATGTGGCTGACTTTGCGCGATCCACAGGGATAGCGGCGCTGGTGAACGATCAAATTGACGGCGGAGGAAATCTGCTCCCGAACCACCCCGATGGGCAGGTCCATGCCAGCCATCATCGCCATCACCTCCAGACGCGACAGGGTTTCGCGCGGGTTGTTGGCGTGCGCGGTGGTCAGCGAACCGTCATGCCCGGTATTCATCGCTTGCAGCATATCCAGACACTCGCCGCCGCGACACTCACCCACCACGATCCGATCTGGCCGCATCCGCAACGCATTTCTGACCAGATCCCGAATGCTGATTTGACCCTTGCCTTCCATGTTGGCCGGACGCGCTTCCAGCGACACCAGATTGGGTTGCACCAATTTAAGCTCTGCGGCATCTTCTATCGTCACCACCCGATCCCCGTCGGGAATGAAGTTTGAAAGAATGTTCAGCAACGTGGTCTTGCCAGAGCCCGTGCCGCCGGAAACGACGATGTTCTTGCGCTCACGAACGGCGATGGTCAGAAATTCCAGCATGGGCGCGTTCAGCGAGCCGAATTTCAGCAAATCCTCGCCCAGTAGCCGTCGCTTGGAAAACTTCCGGATGCTGATGCTGGGGCCGCGTAAGGCCACCGGCGGAATCACCGCATTGACGCGCGAACCGTCCTTCAACCTTGCGTCCACCAGCGGCGAACTCTCGTCGATGCGCCGCCCCAGCGGCGTGACGATTCTTTCGATGGCTGCCAGCGCCATGCGCTCATCCGAAAAGACGACCGTTGATTTCTCGATGCGGCCACTCCGCTCGATGAATATCTGGTCATGCGCATTGACCATGATTTCAGTCACCGAGTTATCCGCAATCAGGTCTTCCAGTGGACCCAGACCAATGGCCTCGTCAAGCACTTCCTTGCCGAGCTTGCGCGGATTGATATACCCAGGTAAATCGCCGAATTCATTTTGGATGATTTCATCGATGAGGTTTATCGTCAGATCGCGCAGCGCCTGATCGCCCATGCTGTGCACATCGAACCTGCGAAGATCCAGCTTCTTGACCAGCGCGGCATGCAATTTTCTGCGCCAGAGGCTCGTGTCTGCTGACGCGTTGCCAACCGGCACCATCTGTGTGGATGCCACGGGAAGCGCTTGCACCTCCGGCTCCACCGGAGAGGCCGTAGTGGCTGCGCTTGCCGCCTTATGCCCATTGGCTGGAACGTGCTCATTGGCCAGAACGCGCAAGGTGTAATCGGCAATGCGTATTTCGTCGTTTTTGCGGATCGGTCCATGTTTATGGAGAACCCGCTCACTGTTGATCTTTATCGCCGCTCGACCCGCCAGCGGCAGCAGAAATACACCCTCATCCTCGCAAATCAATGAGGCATGTTTGCTTGCGATATCCCAGCCCTGCAAGACGACCAGATTTTCCTCGCCACGCCCCACGCCGCACTCACGGTGCAGACACTGCACGCGCCGTTTTTCAGCGCCCCCGGCTTCGATGACAATGCTGAACATGGTCTGTTCGCGCTAGTTGATCAGCCGGTTCTGGCGCGGACTGATATCGTTTTCAAGCGACTGTTCGAGCGTCTCGCCACGATGCAAAATTTCCATGTTCTGTGCTGACGTCGGCGTGACGATATGCGGCGTGACAAAGATCACCAATTCCGTGCGATTGCCACGGAATCCCTTGGAACGAAACAGCCTCCCCAGGACCGGCAGGTCGCCCAACACGGGCAATTTATCCACGGTCTTGGAGGCAGTGGTGTCGAGCAAACCGGAAATGACGATGGTTTCCTCTGCGTTCACATTGATTTCGGTTTCGGCGCGCCGGGTCAGAAAACCTGGAATACCCTGCACGGTCACGGAAGGGTCGATGCGGCTGACCTCCGCCATGATCGAGGTGTTGACCTCATTCCGGGTGTTCACGGTGGGGTTGATGTCCAGACGGATGCCATATTCCTTGAAGATGACCATCGGTTGCCCAATGACCGATGGAACCGTGATCGGAATCTCACCACCAGCCAGAAACACGGCGTGACTGCCGCTTTTGGCACTGAGCTTCGGCGCCGCCAACTCCCACGCCTTGCCGCGAGTCATCATCATGTTGATGGTGGAAAAGATCGACGTGGCGATACCAAAATAGCCCTTTGCGCCTG
>JAIRJU010000052.1 GCA_031260485.1 Pseudomonadales bacterium
CGCGCTCGACGATTTCGGGCGCCACGCCGGTGCTCAAGGACTCACTGCATTATTTTTTCCGCTTGCCCGAGTTCAGCGACTTTCTCAAGCAATGGACCCGCAGCGGTGTGCTGGCGCCCGCGGTAGCCAATAAGCTGAGCGAATGGCTCGATGGCGGTTTGCAAGAATGGGACATCAGCCGCGACGCGCCCTATTTCGGCTTCGAGATTCCCAACGCGCCGGGCAAATACTTTTACGTGTGGCTGGATGCGCCGATCGGTTACATGGCCAGCTTCAAAAAACTGTGTGACGAGCGCGGCCTCGATTTCGGCGCTTATTGGAATGCTGATACAACAACTGAACACTGGCACTTCATCGGCAAGGACATCGTCAATTTCCACGCGCTGTTCTGGCCCGCCATGCTCACCACTGCGGGTTTCAAAACGCCGAACCACATCAGCGTCAACGGCTTTCTCATGGTGAACGGGCAGAAGATGTCGAAATCGCGTGGCACTTTCATTACCGCCGACACCTTCCAGGCGCATCTCAACCCCGAAGGCTTGCGCTACTATTTTGCGTCCAAACTCAGCGCCACGCCGGACGATCTCGATCTCAATCTCGAGGATTTCGTGCAGAAGGTAAACGCGGATCTGGTGGGCAAGCTGGTGAACATCGCCAGCCGCTGCGCCGGTTTCATCCATAAAGGTTTCGGCGGCAAGCTGGCAGTGAGCGACAGCGAACCGGCGCTTACCGCGGAATTTCAGGCTGCCGCCGCGGAAATCGCCGCCCACTACGATGCGCGCGATTACGGCAAGGCGCTGCGCCTCATCATGGCGCTCGCCGACAAAGCCAACGCGATGATCGCGGAACAGGCGCCGTGGACGCTGGCCAAGCTCGATCCGCAAAATCCCGAGGTGCAGCGCATTTGCAGCAGCGGTCTCAACCTGTTCCGCCTCTTGGTGCTTTACCTCAAGCCAGTGACGCCGACGCTCGCCGCCGAGGCCGAAGCCTTCCTCGGCATCGCGCCGCTCGTCTGGAACGATGTGAACACAATTTTGTTCGATCATTCCATTAAGCCTTTCACACCGCTGTTACAGCGCGTGGATCCGGCACAAGTGGCCGCGGTGGTGGACGCCAGCAAGAGCAGCCTCAGCGCCACTACAGCGCCCGAGGCAACGCCTGGGCCGCTCGTGGCAGAGCCTCTCGCGCCTGAAATCGAATTTTCCGATTTTGCCAAGGTGGATCTGCGCGTGGTGAAAATCCTGCACTGCGAAGCAGTGGCAGGCGCCGATAAATTGCTCAAGCTCACGCTCGATCTCGGCCGCGATGCCGCCGGCAAGCCGGTGACGCGCACGGTATTTTCCGGCATCAAATCCGCTTATGCGCCAGAGCAGTTGATCGGCAAGCTCAGCGTAATGGCCGCCAACCTGAAAGCGCGCAAGATGAAGTTCGGCATGTCTGAAGGCATGATTCTCGCCGCTGGCGACGGTAAGGACATCTTCGTGATGACACCCGATGGCGCCGCGCCGCCGGGCACGCGCGTCACCTGAGCGCGTGCGCAGGATCTGCCGTTCGCCAAGGCTCACACAGCGGCAGGCCCTGGTACAGGCGCAAGTCGACAGCAGCGGTGCAACGCACCGCCAAGCCCACGCGGTGCCGCGGCGCCAGCAAGAGGCTATGCACGCACATGGGTTCTTCTGCGCCCTGCCCTTCGCGCCGCGTCAAATTGACTGCATCGCCGGCAAAACTAAAGGCGAAACTGTCGAGCGGCATCCGTAGGCCCAGCCCCAGCGCCTTCACGTAGGCTTCCTTCAGCGTCCACAGCCGCAAAAAATGCGCCTGCCGCTCGTCGTGCGGCAAGGCTTGCAACGCGCGCCATTCCTCAGGCGCAAAGTAACGCAGCGCCAATGCCTCCGCGTCCGCCACGCGCGCTACTCTTTCCACGTCCACGCCTAGCGGCGCTTGCCGGCTCACCGCGAGCACGGCCATGCCTTGCGTGTGGCTGAGATTGAAATGCGGCGGCGTTTGTTCTTGCGGCAGCGGCAGCAAGTGCGGTTTGCCCCAGGCGTCAGCGGTGAATTCCAAATCCTGTGGCGCCATGGCGCGATAAGCTGCCAACACCGTGCGTACCAGCGCCCGCGCCAAGAGAAAGCGATTGCGATCCGCCTCTCGCACAAAGCGCTGCCAGCGCGCCCGCTCAGCGCCGCTGAGCAAGGTGGCATAGCGTTGCGTCAATATGGGATCGTAGGCCGCAGGTTCAGGCGCACACCAGAGATCTACACACACGCGCTGCTGCTGATTTGGAACGTTCATTCACCGCTGCGCCAGGGATTGTGGCGTCATCACGCGCACGCGCACCTTGGCGGTTCTGCCCGCGTTATCAGCCACCGACAGCACATAAAACCCGGCTTCGCGCGGCTGCCACACGGTGGCGCCAACCGCATTGCGCGGCAAGGGCTCGCCATCCACATACCAATTGAAACGGCCACGGCCTTCCACGGCGAGCGTAAAAGCGCTGTGTGTAGCGTCTACCCACACTTCGGCGTTATCCGGCGGAAACAAGATATGCGGGGGCATGTTCTGGCGCCCCAAGCGGCTCAGCGGCAGCGGCGGCTGGCTGGCGATCTCGCTGTTCCCGGCCAGCATTGGCCCTGTGGGGTGAGCCAGCATCAGGCGCGCAATGGCGTCATGCACATCGAACAATACCGGCAGCGCGCCAGCACGGCCCGTGATGCCAGGACGCGATGCGCCATCGGCGCGGCCCACCCAGACCACCACGGCATAGCCATTGCCAACGCCCCCAGCCCAGGCATCGCGGTAGCCGTAGGAGGTGCCGGTTTTGAAGGCGATGCGCGGCGCATCCTGCGTCAGCATGGCGGGCATACGGTTTTCTGGTGCCGGACTCGCACTCAGAATGCGCACAATCTGCCGCGCCGATTGCGCCGACATCAGCGGTGTGGGCGCGATGCCAGAAGCCTTGGCGGCCTCGGTTTCGGCTTGCAGCCAATGCAGCGGCCGCGCGCGGCCTTCATCGCCCAGCGCGGCATAGAGCAGCGCGATGTCGCGCACGGTGAGACCAGCGCCGCCCAGCGCAACCGCCAGGCCGGTGTCGTCGTCTGCCGTCAGCGGCATGGACAGATCCGCGCCAACGAACGACAGCGCCGCCGCAAAACGGCGCGCGCCCACGGCATCGAGCGTGGCCACGGCGGGAACGTTGAGCGAATGTTGCAGCGCTTCGGTAACGGTGACATCGCCTCTGAAGGTGCGATCGAAATTATTGGGGTTGTAGGTGGCAAAGCGCGTGGGCGCGTCGGTGATGCGCGTGCCTGGCGTGGCCAAGCCATCGTCAAAGGCCAGGCCATAGATGAAAGGTTTCAAGGTTGAACCGGGCGAGCGCGGGCGGTTGGTCAGATCGATCCAGCCGCCGGCGGCGCTGCGGTTGGCGGAACCCGCCGCGGCGCGAACTTCGCGGCTGGCGACATCGACGACCAAAATGGCCACTTGCGCACCATCGTGCGCCGCGCCCACGGCGCGTGCCGCCAGCGCTTCGACTTCTTTCTGCAAGGCCAGATCGAGCGTGGTGACGATATTGTCGGGCGTGGACGAGCGGCGCACGGCTTCTTCGGCGGCGTGCCAGGCCATGCCGGGAAACGCGCGGCGCGCTGGCGCGGGATAAGTGGCGGATTCAGCGGCGAGATCCCTGGCAAAAAGCTGCGCATCCGCCAGGCGCAGCAGCACGCGCTCACGCGCGGCGACGGCGGCGGCGGGATGCAGATCGGGGCGGCGCGCTTCCGGCGATTGCGGCAAGGCAATCAAGAGCGCGATCTGATCCGGAGAAAGATTTCCCGGCTCGCGCCCGAAATACGCCCAGGATGCGGCGCGCACGCCTTCGAGGTTGCCGCCATAAGGCGCGAGCGTGAGGTAAAGCTCAAGGATTTCGTCCTTGCTGAAGCGCCGTTCGAGCTGCCAGGCGCGCAGCGATTCGATGAGCTTGGCGCGGATCGTGCGCGGACGCGGTTCGAGCAAGCGCGCGGTTTGCATCGTGATCGTGGAGCCGCCGGAAACCACCCGGCCTGCGGAAATCAGCGACAGCGCCGCGCGGCCCAGCGCCAGAAAATCCACGCCGCCATGCGTGCGAAAGCGCTTGTCTTCATAGGCCAACAGCGCGTCGATGAAGCGCGGATCGAGCGCCGCCACATGCGCTTGCAAGCGCCACTTGCCATCCTCGACGGGAAACATGCGCAAGGCCGCGCCGTGTTGATCCAATACCACGGCGGACACATTTCGCGCCCGCGCCAAGGGCGGCGGGAACAGCCAATCGAGCAGCAACAGCAGCGCCACGCCGCCCAAGAGCCCAAGCGCCAAGCAGCGCCACCCGCGCAGCATTGACCTCTTCTCCATTAGCCCCTTCCCCCGCGTGCGGAGGAAGGTTGGGAAGAAGGTTGGCAACGGTAGGTTCATCGGCAGTCATCACTGCCGCCGCACGACTTCGATCGTGCTCGACTCCGTGCGCGCGAAAACATCCGGGCGGTACATGTCCTCGACCACGACGCCGGGCATGGTGAACGTGCCGGGAGTTACCGCGCGCACCAGGTAGGCCA
>JAIRJU010000059.1 GCA_031260485.1 Pseudomonadales bacterium
AAAATACACGACACGACACCGAGGTAGGGTGGGTTGGAGCGTAGCGTAACCCCAGCTTAACGCGCCATTGGGGGGTTTCCGCTCCGCTCCAACCCAGCCTACCTGATCATACAAATGTCATGTTTATGAAATTCTCATCAATAGAGGTGACAGCAGCGTAGAAGCGGCAGAAGGTTAATAGCCGCTACTGGAGAAATCAACCGCGTAACGCTTGTGCTCAACCCGGCGCACGCCCGTGGCGAAACGGCCATCGGCCCCCAGATCCAGCCAACGATAGCCAGGATTCTGGCGATCGAGCGCAAAATCGGCGCTGCTGGGGTGAAATTGCACACAGGTCGATGGCGTGCCGAGGTAGCGCACGCCCTTGCGTTCGCACTCGAGCGCGTGATGGATGTGGCCGAACAGCACCACCTGCACGCGCGGGCAGGCGTCGATCAAGGCAAACAAGTCCTCGGGATTTTGCAAGGCGTGCCGCTGCAACCAGTGCGCGGCCACCGGCACGGGATTGTGATGCAACGCAATCAACACCTTGTCGTCGCCGTGCGCGAGTTCGGCGGCGAGCGCCGCCAATTCTGACGGCGCCAGCCAGCCCTGCACCTCGCCCACCACGTGGCTGTCGAGCAGCACCACGCGCCAGCCGGGCAGCGAAAATGCGCGGCTAAAACACGGGTGTGCGGGGCCGAGGGCCGCGTGCATACCGTCGAGATCGTCGTGATTGCCCGCAAGCCAATACTGCGGCGTTTGCAATTCACTTAAAGCGCGCTCAAGGCGCTGATAACTGGCGGGGCTTTGATCCTGGCTGAGGTCGCCGGTGCAGAGGATGGCGTCGAGATCGCGTTCGTGGCGCTGAATTTCGTGCAGAACATCGCGCAAGCCTGCTTCGCAATTCATGCCCGCCAGCGCGCCCGCCGTATCGGCAAAGAGGTGCATGTCTGAGACTTGCACCACACGGGAGGTGCTAGCCAATCTTGCGCTTGCGTGAATCAACACAACTCTCCGTAATCGCGCCGGCTCAGGCCACGCCCGCGGCCGTCTGGCGCGGCTCGCCCAAGCCAAGCTCCAGGCACAGCGTCAACCATTCGGCCAAAAACTGATTCACTTGTTCTTTTTCATCGGGTTTGAATTCCATGGTATCGCTCAGCAGCAAGGTGAAACCCGTGGTGGCGCGGCCTTGATAGCTGATGACCTCGGCGGTGGCAGCATCATGATACAAGCGCACCAGCATCACGGGCGGGCGGTAGTGTGATGAGTGATAGTGTGATGAGTGATAGTGTGCCCCGCCAAGCGCCGCCAGGCACAGGCTGATGCGCAAGGTGCTGGTGTAACGGAAATGTTCCAGCACGCGCAGTTCCACCAGCGCACCTGCGGCGCTGTCGCCACTGGGCAAGCCGATGCGGCGCTGCGCATCGAGACCGAAGCTGGGCAGCAGCTTGCGCAGGCGCAAGTAGTTGGCGTCGCATACGGCCATGGCCGCGCTCAGATCAATGGGGTGGCGCCGCTGCGGCCTCAGAGGGGTGCTGCTGGACATCATATATATAGCGCTACGAGAACGAGGGGTGGTGTTACGCGGCAGCCACGTTACGCAGCAGCCACGAGAGCGGCCCGCACCGAGACGAGATTCAGTTCCAGCCATTGCAGTGCGATGAGCGTCATCGCGTTTCTGACACGGCCCGCGCGCAAACCCGCCACGGCTTCGGCGCGATCAATCACGTGCGCGCGGATGTTTTCCGATTCCGAGGCCAATCCAAAGACACCGCCGCTGTTGTGCGCGGCATCGAAACGGCCACAAAACACGGTGATTCTTTCGTCACTGCCGCCAGGGCTGTTGTAATACTCGCAGACCTTGAGCAGCGCGCCTTGTACCACGACACCGGCTTCTTCCTGCGCCTCGCGCCGGGCCACGGCCTCGAATGATTCACTGGCGTCATCCCAAAGCCCCGCCACCAACTCCAAGGCCCAGGGGCCCTGCTGCGTATCGGTGAGACAACCCGAACGGAACTGCTCGACGAGCAGCACCTTATCCAAAAGGGGGTCGTATAACAAGACGCCGATTCCTGGGTGCCGCACCAAGACTTCGCGCTGGAATTCACGGCTCCAGCCGCCTTCAAACAAGCGGCATTTGAGGCGGTAACGATCGATTTTCAGAAAACCGTCGTAGAGGCGCTCATGCGCGGTAATTTCAACGTCGTCCAGGCCAAACGCGGGGGCGGGAAAAGCGGGCATTACTTACTCCATAGACTCCATAGATCCATACAGAAAAGCGGACGGCAGAATCCAGATTTGCCGGGTACAATGCAAGCTATTTTGCATCTGCTTCTATTTGCAGCTTGACTCCAAGTGCCGCCACCATAAACTGACCCGCCAGTCAGCCAGTTAATCTGTCAATCACGGCATGACAATTCGAGGATATTTCCATGCGAGTTCCCGTAATCTCCCGCCTGCAACGCGCAGTCGGCATTGCTCTTCTTGGTTTTGGCTGCGGCGGTGTGTGCAGCAGCGCGCTAGCCGACGATTTACTCCAGATTTTTAACCTGGCGGTGCAAAACGACCCCACCGTGCGCCAGGCCAGAGCTACTTACAACGCCAGCCACACGACTGTAGACCAAGGCCGCGCGCTGCTGTTGCCCACCATCAATCTCACCGCGCGCGCCTCGCGCGATACCTCCGGCCTCGCCAGCCCGCCGCCCGATGACGGTGGCAGCGTGTTTCAGCGCCCTGTGCACAGCTTCGGCAACGGCTACGTCACCAAGACCTGGGGCCTGAGCCTGCGCCAGGCCTTGTTCAACGCCGAAGCCTGGTATTCCTTCAACGCCACGCGCAAGAACGACGAAGCCGCCGCCGTGAACCTGGCGAGCGCCGAGCAAGCCTTGATCATGCGCGTGGCCACCGCTTACTTCAACGTACTGCGCAGCCAGACCAATCTTGCCACCTTCACCGCCGAAGAAGAGGCGGCACGGCGCGTATTGGAACAAACCCAGCAGCGTTTCGACGTGGGCTTGGTGGCGATCACCGATGTCTACGACAGCCGCGCCAATGCCGACCTCGCCAGCGTCAACCGCCTGGTGGAAGAAAACAACCTGAACCAGAACCTCGAAGCGCTCGAAGCCATCACCGGCCAGACGCACCACAACGTGGACGCGCTCGCCGAGGATTTTCCGATCGTGCGCAGCGACACGCCAATCGAGGATTGGACCACGGCGGCGATGAACAACAACCTGGCAATCCGCGCCGCTCAACTCACGCGCGACGCCCGGCAGGAAGACACCAAGGCGGCCAAATCCCGCTTTTATCCCACCGCCGACCTCAATATGAGCTATAGCTGGAGCCAATCCGCCAACCCATTCACCCCTACACCGGGCCTGGCGAATGAAAGCAGTGGAGTCGGCGTAAACCTGACCGTGCCGATTTTCGCCGGCGGCCTCAACAGCGCGCGGCTGCGCCAGGCGTATTACACGCGCGATGCCAGCGAAGAAGCGCTGCTCAAATCACAGCGCGACAGCACCCAAAGCGTGCACAACGCCTTTCGCAGCGTGGAAACCGACGTGCGCGCGGTAGCGGCGCGAGCGCAGGCCATCGTATCGGCACAGAGCGCGCTCGACGCCACGCAAGTGGGCGCCGAAGTGGGCACGCGCAACGTGGTGGACGTGGTGCTGGCGCAGCGCTCGCTGTTCCAGGCAAAGCGCGACCACGCCAACGCCCGCTACAATTACGCGATCGACAATCTCACGCTCAAACAAGCCGCCGGAATGCTGAGCCCGCAAGATGTGATTGATCTCAACGCCTGGTTGCAAGGCGGCGCTACTGTGGTGCCGTGAGGTAGTCCCTTTCCCCGCGTTGAGATGGAGCCTCCCACAAGCAATTCCCCTCCTGTGGAGGGGTGCCCGCAGGGCGGGGTGGTACCGCCGTAGGCAGATGAAGATGAAGCGGCACAAGATAAATTTCCCCTCCTTCACCACCCCGTCCGCCTACGGCGTCCACCCCTCCACAGGAGGGGAATTGTCCTTCGGCAAGCGCTGCGAGGTCGCTCCCCTCGCCCGCTTGCGGGAGAGGGGTTGGGGGAGAGGGCCAAAATAGAATCAACAGCAATTCATTACCTATAGGTACAAAACAATGAACAGCGCGACGACTCTCAATACCCCCTGGTTACGCATCGGCGCGCTGGGCGGTGTGCTCGGCGGTGTGGTGATCTGGATCTACGAGGCGCTGGTGTGGGTCAGCGTGCAGCATTCGATGCCGCTCTCCGGCATTCCACGCAACGCGGTGGGCTTGGTGTTCGGGCCCGAGGTGCAGACCAATCTCGGCTGGTTTACCTACGTGCTGGGCACTGGCATCCATTTCTTTTTCTCAATCGCCTGGGGCGTGCTGTTCGCCTACACCTGGCCCTGGTTTCGCAAGCAAGGCTACGACGCCACGCTCGCCGCCATGTTCTACGCCGTGTTCGCCTGGATCGTGATGCACGCCGCCATCGCGCTGGTCTCCACCAGCCACCCCGATTACCTCGATTCCGTTGTCATCATCGGCGGCTTCATGTCGCACTTTTTCTTTACCGTGCCGCTGGCGCTGTATGTCAAGGCGCGGATGGTGTGAGATCAGCCCTCAAGACAACAACTCCCCCAACATCCGGCACAAACGCTGGGTAGCGCCCTGATTGCGCGCCACGACTTTACGGCCACGCTCGCCCATGGCCTTGCGCAGGTCTGATTGAACGAGCAGTTCAATAAGCGCGGCGCCA
Source organism: Pseudomonadales bacterium (assembly GCA_031260485.1). Lineage (GTDB taxonomy): Bacteria > Pseudomonadota > Gammaproteobacteria > Pseudomonadales > Pseudohongiellaceae > CAILUG01. Next base: position 4,733 of record JAIRJU010000059.1, read on the forward strand.
AGTGCCGCAGGGCTTTGCACGATGCGCAGCGCTTCTGCCGCCAGGAGTTCATCGGTGATGGCCTGAAAGTTGTAACGCGAAGGGCCGATCAGCACCGGCAAGCCCTGCGCCGCGGGTTCGATCACGTTCTGGCAGCCGGTATCGACCAGCGACCCGCCCACGAAAGCCACATCCGCCAAGCCGTAGTAATAGCCAAGCTCGCCCATGGTGTCGCCTACCACTACCTGGGTGTCGCCGTTCACGAGCGCACCGGTACTGGCGCGCTGCACGTTCAAACCCGCTTGCCTTGCCAATTCCACGGCCTCTGCAAAACGCTCTGGATGACGCGGTACCAACACCAGCAGCAGCCGCGCCTCGTGCGCGAGCGCCGCCTCTGCGGCGCGCAGCACCAGCGCCTCTTCGCCTTCGCGCGTGCTCGCCGCGATCCATACCGGGCGTCCACCGAAGCTGGCTTTCATCACCGCGGCGCGCTGCCGCTGCACGGCATCAGGCACATGATCGAACTTCAAGGATCCATTGATGCGCAGTTTTTCCGGCACCAAACCCAGCGCCATGAAACGCTCGCCATCGGCGGGCGACTGCGCCACCACCACGGTCAGTTGCGTCAACATCGCGCGCGTGAGACGCGCTAGGTGCGCATAACCGCGCTGGGATTTTGCGGAGAGACGCGCATTGGCCAGCACCACAGGGCAGGCGCGCGCTGCGCACGCGCGCAAGAGATTGGGCCAAAGTTCAGTTTCGAGCAGCACCAGTAGCGCAGGCTCGAAACGCGCCAGAAAACGCTGCACCGCGCCGGGCAAATCCCAAGGCAGGTAGACATGTTCGAGGCTGTCGCCGAACAGATCAGCAATGCGCGCCGCGCCGGTCGGCGTGGTACAGGTGAGCACCACGCGCAGTTCAGGCCGCTGCTTACGCAGCGCGTCGATCAAGGGCTTGGCCGCGTGCACTTCGCCCACCGATACGGCATGAAAAATCACCGTAGGCGCAGCCACAATCACCGTAGGCGCAGCCAAAACCACCATAGGCGCCGCGCCCACCGCGCGCGGCCCACCATACCAACCCAGCCGCTCGCGCCAACGCGCGCGATATGCCGCGCGCAGCCACAAGCGCGGCAGCAGCACGGGCAGCAGCAGATAACTCAACAAGGTGTAACACCAGCGCAAATGAAAGCCTCGGGTAAATATGGAATGAGCAATTGAAATCGCCACGAAAGCCCCCCTCTCCCCCACCCCTCTCCCGCAAGCGGGCGAGGGGAGCAACTAGCCCCTCTCCCACTTACGGACGAGGGGCTAAGTGGCACACCTCACCTGTACATGGAAAAAGAGCGATGCGGCTCCCCTCGCCCGCTTGCGGGAGAGGGGTGGGGGAGAGGGCTGACGAACAGCAATCTCAACAACGCTGCGCGGAATTCTCCCGTGAATCCCCCACAGCGGCAACGTATACTGCACCGCATGATTAGCTCCCTCCCTCGTATCGCGTGAACCTGCATCAAGACCTCCTCATCTTCGGCGGCGGCATCGCTGGCCTTTGGCTGCTCGATCGCGCGCGCCAGGCAGGGTACAGCGCGCTGTTGTTCGAGCGCGACGCGCTTGGCGCAGGGCAAAGTATCGCCTCACAAGGCATGATTCACGGCGGCCTGAAGTATGCCCTCGGTGGCGCGCTCACCACGGCCTCCGAGGCCATCGCCGATATGCCCGCGCATTGGCGTGCCTGCCTCGCGGGGGAAGGCGATGTCGATCTGCGTGGCACGCGGCTTTTATCGGAGGCTTATTACCTCTGGCCACGCCAAAGCCTGCGCTCGCGCCTTACGGCATTTCTCGGTTCAAAAACTGTGCGCGGTAAAGTGCAAGAAGTCGCCGCTGATGAATGGCCTGCATTTTTCCACGGCCCCCAAGGCACCTTATACCGTCTGCACGACATCGTGCTCGATGTGCCCTCATTACTCGCCACGCTCGCAGCACGGCAACGCGAGTGCATTCACCGTCTTGACCCTGCCGCGTGCCGCTTTGACAGCGCCAACCCCAACACCTTGATCTTGCCCGATGGCGCGCGCATCAGCGCGCAGCGTTTCATCTTCACCGCGGGCGCTGGTAACGAAACGCTCATCACACAACTGTCTCTGTCACAAACCCTGTCTCTGCCACAAACCCTGCCGCTGCCGCAAACCGCGCCCTCGTTGATGCAGCGCCGCCCGCTGCAAATGGTGGTGGTCAAACATCACTACTCTGAGCCGCTTTACGTGCACTGCGTTTCCGATCAGTTCAGCGCCACGCCCGAACTCACCGTGACCACACACCCCTGCCGCGATGGCCGCACCGCGTGGTATCTCGGCGGCGAACTGGCCGAAACCGGCGCGAGGCGCAGCGCCAGCGAACAAACGCACGCTGCCCGCGCGCTGCTCACTGCGCGCTTTCCCTGGTGCGAATGGCAAAACGCCGAATTTTCCAGCGTTTATATCGACCGCGCCGAAGCGCGCCAACGCGATGGCAAGCGCCCTGATCACGCCAGCCTGCTCGACATTGGCCCTGCGCTCTGCTGCTGGCCCACCAAGCTGACGCTCGCGCCCAATCTCGCCACGCGCGTGCTCGACCACCTGCGGCACACCGGCATAACGCCGCGCCATGTGCAAGCGCCGCGTCTGCCGCTACCCAACGTAAACATCGCCACACCGCCCTGGGAACTGTGATGAATTTTCTGCGCCCGCTTGGCAACACTGGCCTTACCGTTTCCGCACTGGGCCTGGGCACCGTGAAATTTGGCCGCAACCAAGGCGTGAAATACCCCAGCGATTTCGCACTGCCCAGCGACGAGCAGATCCGCTCACTCTTGCACCAAGCGCGCGAACTCGGCATCAATCTGCTCGACACCGCGCCCGCCTATGGCAGCGCGGAAGCACGCCTCGGCCAATTATTGACCGATCGTCACCAATGGGTACTTGCCACCAAGGTCGGCGAAGAATTCGAAAATGGCGTCTCGCATTTCGATTTCAGCGCCGCGCACTTCACGCGCAGCATCGAGCGCAGCCTGACGCGCCTGCGCACCGATTATCTCGACCTGGTGCTGATCCATTCCGACGGCAACGACCGCGCCATTCTCGACGACGCGCCCTGCCTCACCGCGCTGCGCCAGTGCCAGCAAGCCGGTAAAGTGCGCGCCATCGGCATGAGCAGCAAAACCCTCGACGGCGGCATTCTCGCCGCGCAAGCACTCGATGTGGTAATGCTGACCTGGAATTTACAACAACAGGATCGCGCGGTAGCCGCCGAAGCCGCGCGCTTGAATAAAGGCGTTTTGGTCAAAAAAGGCTTGATGAGCGGCCACGTAGTAGAGCCAGGCCGCGATCTCGTCGCGGAAAGCCTGAAGCTGATCCTCAGCGAAAACGCGCTGCACAGCCTGATCGTGGGTACACTGTCGCCAGAGCATCTGCGGCAGAATGTGGCGAAGGCGCGGGCGGTGCTGGTAGGTTAATTTTCACGTTGCACATCAACCTAGCCTACGCGCCTCACCTTCACCAGAAATTTGCCCCCAACCCAACGCTGATGAACTCTGACACAAGTCACATCATCGTTAGCAAAAAATTAAGTTTTCTCGAGTTTCTAACCAAACAACACTCAATCTTTTATTAGCCGCACCGCACACCTAGCCGTATGGGCTAGTACCCCCCCCCTCATATCACCCAATGGACTAGCCTCCACATCGCCCAAATGGCTAGGTTGCACTGTGGTTAAACATCGTTAGTATGTATCCCGCTCGACGTTTTCCATGCCACTCTCGCTCGATCCCGATACTAAACCTCTCCTTTAATAAAGAGATCTTAGTGAGGTAGGCCGGGTTGCCAAACCCGGCACAAACTGGCCGGAGGTCGATGGAAAAGCTGGGTTTAACGACCCAGCCTACCGCGCTAATCAGTTTTCGATACCTCAACTTTAGTTGAGGCTCGCTTGTATACAAGAGGCCAAAATATGAAAAGTCTCATCTCTCGATTTTCTGTAGCAATCCTGTGCTCTTCAATTGTGGCAATTGCTTCAGCGGAGGATTTTCCAGGTATCGGGCCTACCACAACCACGATTACCTCTGCGGAATCCTCATATTATTGCTTTCCACAAACCTCCGTGCGTGGCAATTATGATAGCCTCATCATTGATCACAACGTGATCATTCCACCAGAAGATCAGTCCAAGTCTGGGACTATATTTGTTGGCGCTCGCTTCAAGAGCAAACCAGGCGATTTGTGGTTACTGCACCCCAGCTACGAATGGCGTAAAGTCAATAGCGATGCAGATTTGGCTTCTGCAATGTACTACTCTTTTGAAAAATTGCCGCTGGTGGTTCCCATCTCAGTTTTTTACGGCCCTGCGGATATTCGCGCCGCTATCGGCGATGGTGAAATATGGGTTGGATATGGCTTAGGGAGCTTCGCTGACCAAACGTCCAAGGCTGCCTTTGATGATATGACAAAAAATCAGCGCTATAGCCTTTTGTGGGAAGCTCCTCCTTCCTTGACTTATATGCCGCAAAGTGGCCTCAGTAATTCTCTTAGCCGCCTTTGTTTCAATGTGAATGAAGTGTTAAAAATTGGTGATACTTTTAACGATGTGATTGCTCCACCTCCGGCCGTAGTACTGGGGGGCACCGTTACTCCAGCGCAGTAATTGGCCGGGTTTCTAAACCCAGCAAGCGTAGTTTCAACCCGCCATCCCGCCATGCCAAATATTACAACGGCGGGTTAAAAACCCGCCCTACGCTTGCTTCAACTTTCATTGAGATTACTTTACACACAAGAGGCCAGCGTATGAAAAATCTAATCGCTCGACTTTCTGTAGGAATCCTGTGCTCTTCAATTGCGGCAATTACTTCAGCGGCAGACTTCACCGAAACACTCTCCTCACAATATTGTGTGAAACAAACCTCCGTGCGGGGCGACTATGCCAATCTCATCATCGACCACAATCTGACTATTGCACCAGAAGACCGGCGCAAGACTGGCGACATCTATGTGGCTGCCCGCTTCAAGAAATCAGGGGAATGGTGGCTATTAGGCGACAATATGCAGTGGCGTAAGGCCAACAGTGAGGCAGATTTGCGCTCCGCTGCTCGCCTTTCGTATGCGCAATTGCCTCCGGTGGTTCCCGTGCAGGTTTTTTATGACCCGGCCGATATTCGCAGCGTCGCCGGTGATGGTGAAATCTGGGTGGGATACGGCTTGAGAAAATCGACGGAATCGCTAGACGTTTCGTTTGCGGAGATGGTGGCAAAGCAGCGCTATAACCTTTTATGGGAAGCGCCGCCTCAAAACATGGACCCAGAACTGGGTGTTCGTATTGACCAATCTACGACTCTTCTTTGCTTTGATATAAGCGACGTGACAAATACTTTTAGTCTCGCCACACCGCTCAAGTAAGCGAAGCGCTGCCCCATCCCAACCTTCCCCCGCACGCGGGGGAAGGCGCAACACCAACGCTCAACCTTCATCCTGCCGCTGAATCTTCGACACGATCGCCGAAGTAGAGCAATTTTCTTCGAGGCCGAGCACTTTTACTTGGCCGCCGTAGGCACGCACGATGTCGGCGCCTACGACCTTGTCGATGCCGTAGTCGCCGCCTTTTACTAGAACGTTTGGTTGAATTTCACGCAATAGATCTTCCGGCGTGTCTTCCGTGAAAGACACTACCCAGTCCACCGCTTCCAAGCCCGCCACCACCGCCATGCGGCGCTCGATGGCATTGATCGGGCGGCCCTTGCCCTTGAGACGCTGCACCGAGGCGTCGTCGTTGATCGCCACGATCAGGCGCTCGCCTTGTTGGCGGGCTTCGCGCAGATAGCCGACATGGCCGGCATGAATGATGTCGAAACAGCCGTTGGTAAACACGATGCGCTCGCCGTGCGCCTTGGCATCGGCCACCGCGAGCATGAGTTGTTGGCGCGTCATCACGCCGCGGTCGGAGCCGCCATCGCGCTGGATTTCGCGGCGCAGTTCCGGGCCGCTGATGGCGGCGGTGCCGAGCTTGGCCACGGCGAGACCGGCGGCGATGTTGGCGAGCGCCACCGCTTCGCTGAGCGGCTTGCCGGCGGCGACGGCGGCGGCCACCACGGCAATTACCGTGTCGCCCGCGCCGGTGACATCGAACACGTCACGCGCGCGCGCGGGAAAATGTTGTTCGGGTTCTTGCTCGCGGATCAGCGTCATGCCGTGTTCACCGCGCGTGATCAAGAGCGCATCGAGCGCCAGCGCGTGCAAGAGCGCTTGCCCTTTGTTCACCAATTCCAACTCGTTGGCGCAGCGGCCCACGATGGCCTCGAACTCGTGCAGATTGGGCTTGAGCAGTGTGGCGCCGCGGTAGACGGAAAAATCGTTGCCTTTGGGATCGACCAGCACCGGCACGCCTGCCTCGCGCGCGAGCCGAATCAAGGCCTGCACTTCATTGAGCGCGCCCTTGTTGTAATCAGACAGCACCAGCACGCCAACCTTGTGCAAGAGCGCCGCCACCTTGGCCTGTAAGTGCCGCGCATCGTCCATGGTGAACGGCTCCTCGAAATCCAGCCGGATCAATTGCTGATGGCGGCTGACCACGCGCAGCTTGGTGATGGTGGGCTTATCCGCGACACGGTGAAAATCGCACAGCACGCCCGCGGCATCGAGGCTGGTGGCCAAGGTGCGGCCTGCGGCGTCGTCGCCCACGAGCCCCACCACCGAAGCGGCGGAACCGAGCGCGGCCAGGTTGAGCGCTACGTTGGCGGCGCCACCGGGGCTGTCTTGAGTGTTCTGTACCTTGACGACGGCCACCGGGGCTTCGGGCGAAATACGGGACGTGGCGCCATGCCAGTAGCGGTCGAGCATGACATCGCCAACCACCAGCACGCAGGCTTTATCGAAACGGGGAATGTCGAGTTTCATGAAATCGGGGCTGAAAAATACCGGCCCGCATCATAGCACAGCGCCCAGCCTCGCCTTGGCGGACCAGCGTGGCGGAGCTTTGCTACAATTGCGGCCCTCTCCTATTCCCAGCGCCCGCGTGACCAAAACCGCTCCTTCTTATTCGCAGTTTCTCGCCCCCCGCCATTGGCCCACCTGGCTGGGCATCGGCGCGCTTTGCGGTGCAGCGCTTTTGCCTTTGCGCCCACGTTTGTGGCTCGGCGCGCGGCTCGGCGATCTGCTGTTTTGGCTTGGCCGGGAGCGGCGCTATATTACGCGCGTCAACATTGAGCGCTGTTTTCCTGAACTGAGCGCGTCAGCGCAAGACGCCTTGGTACGCGCCAGTTTTCGTGAAAATGGCAGGGGCCTGGTGGAAACCGCCTGCGGCTGGATTCGCCCGGCGGCGCGCTTCAAGGCCTTGGGGCGGCTCACGGGCGGCGAGCGGGTTGCCGCCGCACTCGCGCAAGGGCGCGGCGTGCTGTTTCTCGGCGCGCATTACACTACGCTCGATTTCGCCGCCAATTTGCTGTCGCATTATTTTCCGTTTGCGGTTACGTACCGTTCGCACAAAAACCCGCTGTTCGATGCTTTCATGTTGCGAGGCCGCCTGCGCAACTGCAACGGCGTGTTCGACCGCCACGACTTGCGCGGCGCCTTGCGCCATCTCAAGCAAGGCAAAATTCTGTGGTATGCGCCCGACCAGGACTACGGCCCGGAACAAGCGGTTTACGCGCCGTTCTTCGGCCACCGCGCCGCCACCATTACCGCAGGCGCGCGCTTTGCCGCCTTCAACCATTCGCCCACGTTCGTGGTGCGGCATCATCGCGCTGCTGCGACGCCGCCTTACCACCTCGAGATGATTCCTTTCCCTGACTTTCCCAGCGGCGACGACGTGGCCGATGCCACGCGCTTGAACCAGGCGCTGGAGGCGGCGATTCGCGTCAATCCAGCGCAGTATTTATGGATGCACAAGCGTTTCAAAACGCAAGCGGGCGGCAAGCCTCACAGCCCGTATATTTTCATCAAAACGCCAGAACCCCGGCTCAGTATCGAACGCTACCAACAGTTGATCGCGCAGGCACAGGCGGTGCCCATGCACACGGAGCGGCTGCGGCTTGCGAGCGGGCTTGAACTGCGCCGCTTCAGCGGTCTCACCCCGCGCTGGCGCCGCGCTAGCCATCCCGCGCGGCGCCTCGATGCCTTGAGCAAGCACCTGCGCGCCCACGGCATCGCTACTATCACCGTAGACAACCTGTTCCGTGTGCCGCACCTGCGTGAAACCATCGCTAGCTGTTTCGTGCCAGAAGCAAGCGCGCGCCGCGTGGAACCCGATGAAGCCGCCGCCTTTCTCGCGCGTTTGCATCAATGCGACGCGACGTTTGCCGATCTGCAAACGCGCGATGTGATCGTCAGCACGAGCGGCCTGGCCGTGGATGATCCGCTGCGCTTGCACATGAAGGCGAGCAGCAGCGCGGCGCGTTTGCATGATCTGCAAGGCCTCGCGCGGGTACTGGGTTATGATGCTACCCAAGCCTGCGCGCTCACCGCCGCCTACCTGCGCGCGCTCGCGCCAGCGGAGCAACAGCGTTTGCGCACACAGCTTGCCGCCACCGGGCCCACCCCCGACAATGGCGCCCCCACTACCTTGGAGCCGCCGTCCGCATGAAGCCTGAGTCCGCCTTAGCGCGCGCCTTACCCACGGTGGCCGCCATGGGGCTGAGCGTGCTGTTGTCGCTCTACTTCGTGGATCGCAACCCCTTGCTCAACGACGATGCCTACGGCTACCTGCACGCGGCGCAGGTGTTTCAGCAGCAAGGCTTGCGCAGCGTGCTCGATCTTTATGGCTGGTACGGCTATTCGATCGTGATCGCGCTGCTCGATCACCTCACCCCTGGTGGGTTGCTGCAAAGCGCGCATTGGCTCAACGCCTTCAGCTACATGCTGCTGGTTGGCGCCTTCATCCGGCTCGCCACGCAACTGCATCCTGCGCCTACGCCGCGCTTGCGCTGGTTTGCCGCGTTCACCATTTTGCTGTTTCCGCAAATCAACGAAATGCGCTATTTCTTGATCCGCGATTTTGGCTATTGGGCCTTTGCGCTGTGGAGCTTGAGTGTGCTGATTGATTTCAACGCACAACCGCGCCGGCGCACCGCCATCACCTGGTGTCTGTGTGTATTGCTAGCCACCGGCTTCCGCCTCGAAGGCTTGTTGATTCTGGGCTTCGTGCCGCTCTGGTTCAGCCTGCCGCCGCGGCGCGGCCAGCACTGGGATTTACGCAAACTGACGTACCTGTGGAGCGTGCTCGGCGCGGGCGTGGCGCTCATGGTCATGCTCTGTTACCTGGCCAGCATCGATCTGTTCGCGCTGATCGGTTTCGCTTACCGCTATTACTTGCCGCTGCTGTTCAATCTCGGCGGCTCGGTGCGCGACACCACCGCTGAATTGACGCAAGTGCTGTTCGCGCCAGACAACTTTCCCGGCGCGGAAAACCTCTGGTACGGCGGCGTCATCATCGGTTTCGCCTATGCCTTCACCGTGCTGGTGAACCTGATGCAAACACTGAGCCTGCCGCTGACCGTGCTATTGGCCTGGGGCTGGACGCGCGGACTGCTGCGCCCGCTGCCAGAGGCGGCGCGTCCGCTCGCGGCCTACCTCTGGAGCGCGCTGGTGGCCTTGACGCTGTTCATGTTCATCATGCACTTTCTGACGCAACGCTACGCGGTATTGCTGTGTCTGGTGCTGCTGGCGCAGGTGCCGCTGCTGCTCGACCACCTGGCACAAGCGGCGCGCGAGCAGGGTGCTCTGCCGAAATTTCGCTGGACACTGGCGGCATTCTGCCTCTACTACTTTGTCGATAGCTTCATCAGCTTCGGTTACTCGCGCGCTTACGTGGAAAACGCCATCGCCTGGGTCAAAAGCGATTTGCCCGCCAGCGCGACGCTCTACACCAACGATCGCGCCGTGGCATATGAAAGTGGCCGCATCGAAGACTACGATCTCGTCAGCAACGATGCCAGCCTCGCGCTGCAACAGGCGCAACCAGGCAATTATCTGGTGTTGAACGTGCGTCTCAACGACCTCATGCTGCGCGACGACCTGGCACAGCAACACGATCTCGCGCTGCGCAAAAACTTCAGCAACACGCGCGGCGATGAGATCCGCGTGTATCAAAAGCTAGCCTATGATCTGGTGGCGCCGAGCGGCACTCCGTATTGATACGCCAGTATTGGTACGATAGTTCAATTTGTGGTTTCAGCGCTCTATAGGTACTGCTGCGCCGTGTGCTTCACGGCTAGAGCGTTTTTGATCAAATCGTTGACATTATTTCTCCCCTCGCCGGACGAGGGAGACGACCTCGCAAACTGAGAGTGTCAGCATTTGAATCAAAACCACTCTAGCGTTTGCCACAGGACAATTCCCCTCCTGTGGAGGGGTGGACGCCGTAGGCGGACGGAGTGGTTACGGAGGGAAAATTTATCTTGTGCCGCCTCATCTGCCTACGGCAGTACCACCCCGCCCTTACGGGCACCCCTCCACAGGAGGGGAACCTGCCCCCCAGCAGCGGAAGAAGCGACAGGCACCACCAGAAGCTCTCGCTAAAGGTGAATTTACGTGCGCGCCAGCAACAAGGCTGCCACCTGTTGTGGCATGTCGTAGAGATTCTGAGTTCTGCCGTAGGCGATGCCGTTGGCGCGCCAGGTGGAACGGTCACTTTCCAGCATGGTTTTTAACTTATCATTCAATGCTGTTTGCGCGAACGGTTCTGGGCACACGCAGCCTGCGCCGGCGCTTTCCACATGAAAGGCATAACCACAGCTCGCGGTGGTGAGCACCGGCAAACCCGCTACCACGGCTTCCAGAAGCACCATGCCGGCGCTCTCGTGGCGCGAGGGATGCAATAAGAGATCGGCGCCCTGCATACAATCGGGAATGTCGGCGCGGCCCGCTTCAATGCGTACCTGCGCCAGCCCCAAGCGACGTGCGCGGCGCAGCCAGCGCGCGCTCTTATCCTGCCCCAGCAACAGATAATGCACGCGCCGTTTGAGCGGCGCGGGCAAACTGGCCAAGGCCAGCAAGGCGCGATCCACGCCCTTGGTGTTGAAACTGCTGCCGACTTGTAGCACCAGCAGCGCATCATCACTCAGCCCCAAACTGGCGCGCAGCGCAGCGCGCTGCTCGCTCGCGCGCGCCGTGGCGCAGTGCTCGCGCGCAATGCCAGGAGGAAGATCAATCAAGCGCGCGGAGGGCGTATGATGCACCGCCTCATATTGCGCGCGTTGCAAGGGGCTGAGCAGCAGCGCCACGGTACGCGAGTGTGGGCCAAACACCGCGGCTTCCTGCCGCATGTAGTGCTTGGCGCGCGCGGTTTGCCGGTACCACCAGGGGCGTTGGTGCAAGGCGCGCCAGGTGAAGGAAAGATCAGCGCCGTAGTAGTAATCGAGCTCCGCCATGCGGTTGAAGCCGATGATCTGCGCGTAACGCCCGGCCACCTGTTCTTGAACGTAACGCTCAAAATTGGCGCGGCGCGTGGTATTGGTGAACCCTGGTACCTGCACTTCGATCACCAGGGCGCCCTCGGGCTCTGGGCCATTCCAGCGCAGGCAGTGAATATCGATCTCGACAACATCGTTCTCGACAACGGCGCGCGCCTGACACGCCTTGACCACCTTTACCAAGTCGCGCTGCATCCCGCCGTAGGGAAACCACTCGAAGAGAACGAAGGCCAGCCGCATCGCGCGCTCGTTCATTCCGGGTAGAAAAGGCCATCCAGCGTGCCGCGGCCTCCGCCCATCAGCGCCACCAGTTTTTCCCACACCTGTTCGGGCGGATGATCACGATAACAGGGCGGATTGACCACGAAATCTTGCCCCTCAAAGCGATCGCTGCGCGGCTCGCCTTGGTAGAGGCATTGCTTCTTCAGGCACGGCGAACAGCCGATGCGGGCAGGCAGATGCAACTGATGATGGCCATAGGTGCCGGTAAGTTCGTGGTTCGATGCGCCATAGAGCGCCAGCGTAGGCAGCGATAAGGCCGCCGCGAGATGGCCCAGGCCAGTATCCACCGTGACCACGCCCGCGCTGTTCACCATCATGCGCGCAACGTCGGTGAGGCTCATGCGATCGAGCACGTCCACCTCTGGCGAGTTCTCCGCCATCTCACGCGCGCGCGCCAACTCTTCCGCGCTGCCCCAGAGCAGCTTCACACGATAGCCATTACCGGTAGCAAGACGAATCAAGCGCTTCCAATACGGCATCGGCCATTGCTTGGATTCCCAGGTGGTGCCGTGCAACAGCACGATGTAAGGCGGCACGCTATCTTGCGGATTACGAAATTGGCGCAGATTGAGGCCGTAATCGCAGGTTTTGTAATCGAGCGCGTAATTGAAGGTGCGTGAAAAAAGATCGCGCAAGCGCTCCACCGCATGTTGCTGCCAAGGCACGGTGTATTTGACGTTGTAGAACAAGGTGGCGAGCGGTTCGCGGATGGTGGTGTTGCTCAAACCCACGGTGAGGCCGCGCGCGATACGGCTGATGATGCCGCTTTTGATGAGCCCTTGCGCATCAATGACGAGATCGTAGTGATGCTCCTGCAAGTTACGCTTGAATGCCGCGAATTCGCCGCTGCGCCAGGTATTGAGCAAGTGCTTGCGCCAGCGCCGGAAGGCTACCGGAATCACCTTGTCGATGGCGGGATGCCAGCGCGGAATTTCGGTGAAGGCTTCTTCCACTACCCAGTCGAAACGCAAGCCGCGCTTGGCGCGGTAGGCATCGGTGATCGCTGGCAGCGTATGAATGACATCCCCCAGCGAGGACACTTTGACGATCAAAACACGCATTGAATGGCTTTCTCCAAGCTCAGCCGGCAAGTTGCTCAGTAGCGCCAGGCACCGCGCGCAACAGCACATCGAGCGCCGCCAGCACGCGCTCTGGCCCGAGTTGCCGCAGGCAATTGAGATGTTGCAAGGGACATTCGCGCTTGAAACAAGGACTGCAAGGCAGCGCCAGCGAGAGCGTGGCGACCCGCTCCGCCAAGGGCGGCGTAAAGCCAGGCGAGGTGGAGCCGTATACTACCACCAATGGCCGCGCCAACGCGGCGGCCACGTGCATCAGGCCGGAATCATTGCTCACCACGGCAGCGGCCTGGCTCAGCAGCAACACCGCGTCTTCCAGCGAGGTGTGCCCGCAAAGATTGTGCGCCTGTGCGCGTAAATCAACAGGCACATCCGCAAGGATGCGCTCCGCCGCCAGCGCATCCTTGCGCGAACCCAAGAGCCACACCTGCCAGCCGCGCGCCAGATAATGCCGCGCCACCGCGGCGTAATGCGTTTGTGGCCACTGTTTGGCCGGGCCAAATTCGGCGCCGGGGCACAGCACCAATACCGGCTGATCCGTGCGCAGATGCAACGTTTCGCACACGCGGCGCGCAGCCTCCACATCCGGCTGCAAGCGCGGCCAGGGCAAGGGATCGGGCAAGGCCGCCCCTGGCGCATACCCGAGCGCCGCGAAGCGCTGCGCCATCAGAGGGTAGCGTGTTTTATCGAGCACACGGCAATCATTGAGCAAGAGGCCGCGCGCCTCGCCGCGCCAACCGGTGCGAAGCACAATTCCCGCGAACCACGGCAGTAAGGCCGACTTGAACGAATTGGGCAACACGATGGCCTGATCGTAGCCGCGCGCGCGTAATTCACGCCCAAGCCGCCGGCGTTTGCCAAGCGCCAGTTCGCCATGCGCGATCGGCAGCGGCAAGGCCGCGCGCACCTCGGGCATTGCCGCCAAAAGTGCGCGACACCATTCGGGCGCCAGCACATCGATGGCAAGCTCGGCATCCTGTGCGCGCAGACAGCGAAACAGACTTTGCGCCATAACCATGTCGCCAATCCAGGACGGGCCTATGATCAAAATCTGTTTCATGGCGGCAGATGCCCTTCCGCGCCGCGCCCGTGGCTCAAATCACCTGGCGTGATGCCAGCAAACAAATCGTTCCAAATTGCCATGACCTTGGCGCGTTGCGCCGCATAGGCATCGGCATCGGGCTCATGGGATTCGTTCTCCAGCACCTGGCGATGCTGTAGCGCGCGGTATTCGATGTAGAGATCTTGCAGCGCATGTGCGTCGTCTTGCGCCAACACGCCACAGGCGGCGGCTTCGTCGAGCAGACGCATGTTGTCCGGCCAGCGCAAGAGCCCAGGCTGTTCTGCACCATAGCGCAGCACCAGGTATTGCACGATGAAGTCGATATCGACGAGGCCGCCTGCATCCTGCTTGAGCTTGAAGGTATCGGCACCCGTCTTGCTGCCCAGTTGCTGCCGCATCTTG
>JAIRJU010000183.1 GCA_031260485.1 Pseudomonadales bacterium
AATTGCGGATCGTCCCGTGTTCGAGGAAATCGCGCAGTTGATCCACCGCCATGATGGCGCAGTTGTCTTCGGCCTCGTCGGTGCTGGCGCCGATGTGCGGCATCAGGATGATCTTGGGATGCTTGAGCAGCGGCGGCGTTGGAAAATCCGTGACATAACAGGATAGCCGGCCATTGTTGAGACCTTCGAGCAAGGCGCCATTGTCGACAACAGCGTCGCGCGAGTAGTTGAGCAGCACGGCGCCGGTTTTGAAATAGTTGATGATCTTGCGGTCGATCAGGTTGCGGGTGGACTCGGTAACAGGCAGGTGCAGCGTCACGAAATCGGAGCGCGCGATCAGCGAGGTGAGGTTTTCCTGTTTTTCCACCTGATTGGCGAGGCGCCAGGCGGCGTCCACCGAAATTGCCGGATCGTAGCCGAGCACTTTCATGCCCAGCTGAATCGCCGCTTCCGCCACCAGTGCGCCGATGGCGCCAAGGCCAACGATGCCGATGCTCTTGCCGGCGAGTTCACTGCCTTTGAACTGGGCCTTTTGCGCTTCCATCAATTGGTTGAGCGCGGCATAGTCCATCTCAGGGCTTTGCTGGTTGACCCAAGTGATGCCTTGCAACACGCCACGCGAGGCGAGCAACAGGCCGCACAAGACCAATTCCTTCACCGCGTTGGCGTTGGCGCCGGGCGTGTTGAAGACCACCACGCCCTCTCTGGTGTACTCTTCGACGGGAATATTGCTGACCCCTGCGCCAGCGCGCGCCACGGCTTTCAGATGAGGATGCAGGTTGGCGCCGCTCAAGAGATGGCTGCGCGCCAAAATGGCATCGGCATCCTGTTGCTCGGGGCCTACCAGGTATTGCTGCCGGGGAAAGCGCCGCAGTCCTTTTTCGGAGATTTGATTGAAGGTTTGGATTTTGTACATCTGGCTGGCAGATCCTGGTCGAGCGCAGCGGAACAGCCCGCGGCGCAAGCCCCTATCGGGCGGGCTAGTTATACCGATTCCGGGGTTGAATTTCCAGTTACCTCGCGTGGCGTCAGCGTGGGGCGGTGCTTGCGCATGAGCCAGGCGGCAGCGCCACAGAGCCCTTGGTTCGTCTACATGCTGCGCACTGCAGGTGGCCTCTTGTACACCGGCATTTCCACTGACCCTGAACGCCGTCTGCGCGAACACGAAAGCGGCGCTCGCGGCGCACGCAGCTTGCGCGGCAAGGGGCCCTTGACGCTGGTGTGGCGTTGCGCCATGCCGGATCGTTCCAGCGCCAGCATCGCGGAGGCGCGTATCAAGCGCTGGCCGCGCTCGCGCAAGCTCGACTTGATTAAACAAGGCGTGCTCGCCGGGCTATAATTACTTTTTGTTTTGTTCCAGCCGGCCCTCTCTCATGTCTGAAGTTTCCGCAATCCAGCAGTACATGCACCAATTGGGCGCTCACGCCCGCGCGGCGGCGCGGCAGCTTGCCGCTGCCGACACCGAGCAGAAGAATCGCGCGCTGCTCGCCATGGCGGAATCCATTGACGCCGCGCGTGCCGCGCTCGCCAGCGCCAATGCGCAGGATCTGGCCGCGGGCCGCGAGAAAGGGTTGGCGCCTGCGATGCTCGATCGGCTCGAACTGACGCCCAAGCGCATCGACGGCATGTTGGAAGGGCTGCGCCAGGTCGCGGCATTGGCGGATCCGGTGGGCGAAGTGAGCGACATGCGCTATCTGCCGAGCGGTATTCAGGTAGGGCGAATGCGGGTGCCTTTGGGTGTCGTTGGCATCATTTACGAATCGCGCCCGAACGTGACGGTGGATGCGGCGAGTCTGTGTTTGAAGGCGGGCAACGCCACGATTTTGCGCGGCGGTTCCGAGGCCATTCATTCCAATCGCGCCATTGCCGCCTGCATCCAGCAGGGGCTGCGCGCCGCCGCTTTGCCGGAAACGGCGGTGCAGGTAGTGGAAATCACCGATCGCGCCGCGGTGGGCGAGCTGATCACCATGCCGCAATTCGTGGATGTGATCGTGCCGCGTGGCGGCAGGAGCTTGATCGAGCGTATCAGCCAGGAGGCCAAGGTGCCGGTCATCAAGCACCTTGATGGCGTCTGCCATGTGTACCTCGACGCCAGCGCCGAGCACGACAAGGCGCTGCGCATCGCCATCAACGCCAAGACGCATCGCTACGGCGTGTGCAACGCCATGGAAACCCTGCTGGTGCATGAGCGTGCGGCAACGCTGC
Source organism: Pseudomonadales bacterium (assembly GCA_031260485.1). Classification (GTDB taxonomy): domain Bacteria; phylum Pseudomonadota; class Gammaproteobacteria; order Pseudomonadales; family Pseudohongiellaceae; genus CAILUG01. Next base: position 2,206 of record JAIRJU010000183.1, read on the forward strand.
TGCTGCCGCTGATCGAGCGCTACCGCGAGCTGGGCGTCGAGTTGCGCGGCTGCGAGAGAACGCGCGCGCTGAGCGCTGATCTTGTCATTGCCGCCACCGAGACGGATTGGCACGCCGAATACCTGGCGCCGATTCTCGCCATCCGTATCGTCGATTCGCTCGATGCCGCAATCGCGCACATCAATCAGTATGGCTCGCAGCACACCGATGCCATCGTCACCGAGAATTACAGCAACGCGCGGCGTTTTCTGCGCGAGGTGGATTCAAGCTCGGTGATGGTCAATGCGTCCACCCGTTTCGCGGATGGCTTTGAGTATGGCCTGGGCGCCGAGATCGGCATTTCCACCGACAAGCTCCACGCGCGCGGCCCGGTAGGGCTCGACGGTTTGACCTCACAGAAATACATCGTGCTGGGGGATGGCCATATCCGCCGCTGACTCAAGCCGGCCTGCCGCCAACGCGCCGCGCGAAAAACTGGGCATCCTGGGCGGGATGTTCGATCCTGTGCATTGGGGGCATCTGCAAGCGGCTCAGCAAGTGCGTGAGCACCTGGCGCTGGATCAGGTGTGGCTGCTGCCTTGCGGCGTGCCGGTGCATCGCGGCGCGGCGCGGGCCTCGACGGCGCAGCGCTGCGCCATGCTGGCGCTGGCTGCGCAGGGCCGCCCCTGGCTGCACGTGGATCGCCGCGAAGTGGATAGCCCGGAACCGTCCTGGACTCACGCCACCTTGAGCGCCATTCGCGCGGAACGTGCCGATAGCGCCTTGTATTGCCTCATGGGCGCCGATGCCTTTCTGGGCTTGCCCACCTGGCGGCGCTGGCAGGAATTGCCGGCGCTGGCGCATCTGATCGTGTCCACGCGTCCTGGCTATACGCTGGATCTGGCCGCATTGCGCGAACCGCTGCGCGGCTTTTGCCAGCGCCATGTGGCGCGGCGGCCAGAGGCGTTGAATGACGCCGTGGCCGGGCGCGTGTATTTCGCGCCGCTTGACACACCACCCTTGTCGTCCACCGCGGTGCGTGAGCGCATCCGCGCAGGCGGCGATCTTGCAGGCGTGCTGCCGTCTGCCGTGGCGGCCTACATCGCGCAGCAAGGGCTTTATCAATAAGGGTTTTATCAATAACAGTTTCTATTGAGGCGCCAATCCCGGCGCCCCATCCGAAGGGAGTGAACTTTTGACTTCAACACAACTGACTTCAACACAACTCAAGGCCCTCGCGCTTGCCGCGCTGGAAGATCTGAAAGGGCAGGACATCGTCAGCCTCGACATTGCACAGCTCTCGACCATTGCCGATTACATGGTGGTAGTCACCGGCACCTCGAACCGGCATGTCAAATCGCTGGCGGAGGAAGTGGCCAAACGTGCCAAGGCGGCCAGTTTGCCGGTGCGCGTGGAAGGGCAGGAGAGCGGCGAGTGGATACTGCTGGATCTGGGCGATGTGATCGTGCATGTGATGCAGGCCGCCACGCGCAAGCTCTATGATCTTGAATCGCTATGGAAATTGGCGCCGGGAGACGCCGGGGCGTGAAAGTCCGTCTGCTCTGCGTCGGCACGCGCATGGCCGCTTGGGTGGAGGCAGGCGTGGACGAGTATCGCAAACGCCTGCCGCGCGAATTCGAGTTGCAGGTGCAAGAAGTGCCGCTGGCTCCGCGCAGCAAGACGGTGGACGAGGCGCAACTGCGGCAGAAAGAAGGCGAGGCGCTGCTCAAGCTGACGGGCAAGGGTGACTACGTGGCGGCGCTCGATGTGCGCGGCAAGAACCTCAGCACCGAGGCGCTGGCCGAGTCGATACGCGGCATCCGCGACAGTGGCCGCCACCTGTGCCTCCTGGTA
>JAIRJU010000189.1 GCA_031260485.1 Pseudomonadales bacterium
CCCTGCATGCCGTAGATGATGCCGGCGGTGGGGAAGTCCGGCGCGGGAACGATCTCCATCAACTCGTCGATGCTGGCCTGCGGCTGGCGCAGCAGGTGCAGGCAGGCATCCACCACCTCGTTCAGGTTGTGCGGCGGGATGTTGGTCGCCATGCCCACCGCGATGCCGCCCGATCCGTTGACCAGCAGGTTCGGCAGGCGCGACGGCAGCACCAGCGGTTCTTGCTCCGAACCGTCGTAGTTGGGGCCGAAATCGACGGTTTCCTTGTCGATGTCGGCCAGCATCTCGTGCGCGATCTTCGACAGGCGGATCTCGGTGTAACGCATCGCCGCCGGGTTGTCGCCGTCCACCGAGCCGAAGTTGCCCTGCCCGTCCACCAGCATGTGGCGCAGCGAAAACGGCTGTGCCATGCGCACGATGGTGTCGTAAATGGCGGCGTCGCCGTGCGGGTGGTACTTACCCATCACGTCGCCGACGATGCGCGCCGACTTCTTGTAAGGCCGGTTCCAGTCGTTGTTCTGCTCGTGCATCGCGTACAGCGCGCGCCGATGCACCGGCTTGAGGCCGTCGCGTGCGTCCGGCAATGCCCGCCCGATGATCACGCTCATGGCGTAATCCAGATAGCTTCGCCGCATCTCCTCTTCCAGGCTGATCGGGAGAGTCTCTTTGGCGAAAGAAGTCATAGATAGATGCGGCAGTCCGGCTTGGGCGAAACGGCGAATTTTAGGACAAGGTCAAATCGGTCCCAGATCGGGCGGCGTGCAGGTCTGGAGGAGGCGCAAACCTGGGGACTGTCAACGCTTGCAGTGCGACCGTCTGTATAGCAGGCCCTCGGCTTCAACCTTGATCAAGATGGGCCTTCGCTGCGCGCTGCTCCAACCAGTGTCCGGTTGTCCGGATGCCTGGATCGGAACAAAGTTGAATGCTGTGAACTGTCGTTACGGCGCAACAAAAAACCGACTGTGAAGGTTTATTCAGTGTCACCCGCGTAAATTTTGACAAGCACCCCCGAATGACGTATGGCACAATGAGTGCAACGTTTTTGGTGGTGGTCACTCACTTGAAGCGTCCGCTTTATCGCAGTCTTTTCCTCTACAAAGGAGCACCATGAAGAATCTAAAGAAAGTAGCCATCACGCTCGCATTGGCAACTGTGGCTGGTTCGGCCTTCGCGAACGGGTCTACGATTAATTCCGATAACTGGCGCAATGGCCATGGCAACTTGATCTGGAAGAACGGCACCAACGAACTGTGCTGGCGTGATGCCTACTGGACACCCGCCACCGCCGCTCCTGGCTGTGACGGTGCCTTGGTCGCTCCGACGCCAACGCCCCCGGCACCGCCTCCAATAGTTGAGCCGACCAAGCCGCCGCCGCCACCACCGCCGCCGGTTGTTCCGGAGAAGGTGACTTACGCTGCCGACGCTTTCTTCGACTTCGACAAGTCGATACTGAAGCCCGAAGGCAAGGCCAAGCTGGATGATCTGGCGAGCAAGGTGAAGGACGTCAACCTGGAAGTCATCATCGCCACTGGCCACACTGACTCCGTTGGTTCCCACGCCTACAACGATCGCTTGTCCGTGCGCCGTGCCGAGGCTGTCAAAGCCTACTTGGTATCCAAGGGCATCGAGAGCAACCGTGTCTACACGGAAGGCAAAGGCAAGAGAAAGCCGGTGGCGACCAACAAAACCAAGGAAGGCCGCGCCAAGAACCGCCGTGTGGAAATCGAAGTGGTCGGTACCCGGAACGCTCAATAGGCCGACCGGTTCTCGATTCCATTTCTGAAAATTGCCTTGGAGGGCTCAGGCCTTCCAAGGCTTTTTGTTTTGGACGATCCAGACCATGCGAATTTTGCCGACTTGGGTCATTGGCGCCGCGCTCGCTTTAGCCGCCGGGGCGGCTTTGGCTGCGGGCACGGTTAGGGCGACGCCTTTTCCACTTCAGACTTGTCCCTGGAGCGCGGCGGCGTTTGCGGCTGCCGGCGTACCGCATACGCCAGTCATCTTGATGATGCTCTCACCGCGCATGGTCTATTCCCTGTTGGAATGGCGGCGCATGCGCGCCATTGCCGTCGATGAGGGTTTTTGCGTCGTTGCGGCGCGCGACCCGCGCGTGCCACAGGGCGAATGGCAACAGGCTGTCAGCCGCGCCGGTTTGCCGGAATTGCGCGCCGCGCCGTCGCTGGCCGATCTGGGCGTGCCGCAAGCGCTGTTTCTCAATCATGCGCCGACGAGCCAGGTTTGGCGTTGCGGTCACGCGCATCCCTGGCCCATTTTCGGCGTCATGACCGATGCAGGCTGGCGGCGCTCCTTGCGTGCACGACTGGCAGATTTGGAGCGCGATGCGCCATGCGATCATTGAAAAAATTTTCCACACTGTCCTTGCTGGGCGCGCTGTGTTGGCCCGCGACGGCTGCTCTGGCCGCCGAATCGGCAACCCCATCCGTACCCGATCCGGCAGCCTCGGCCATGCCGGACGCTTGCATCGCACCGATGACTTACCTGCCGCTCGATCCGGCGCAAGTCGGCGCGGATGTCAACGGCACCGCCGCGCTGGGCACTTACGAGCGCATCAGTCCGGACGGGCGTTTCATTTTGCGTTCCTACTCCGGTGCCCGGCTCGGCCAGGTCAGCCTGATTGAACTGCCCGCACGCGGCGGCGGCCCGATCCGCGCCTACCGCACGCCGTTTTCCAATGAGGCCTTTCCGGTGCAAGGCACGTGGCGTTATTTGGTCGATGTCAACGGTGACCATTACCGCTTCGCGCAGGTGCTGCGCGAGCAGAGTCGCGCCAAGCCGTTGTTTCGTGCGGGTATGACCGGTTTTTACGCCGTCGCTACAGAAATGCCAACCAGTAAAGCTGGCCTGATCGCCATCCGTTCGATCAGTTGGCCCCAGGGTGCCAACCCGAACAACGAACCGGACGCTGGCCCCATGCAGGTCCAGACCATAACGGTGCAGGATGACGGCGAAAAAGCGCGCGTGGAAGGGGGGGGCACCGGCGTGCAATTCATCTGCACGCAGCGCAACGCCAGTGATGGTGACGTGTATGCGTTGCCCATGCTGTCGATCGATGGCCGTGAGTTTTCTGCCATTCCGCAAGTACCGCACCAAGGCGCACCGACGATGCGCGTGTACGGTCTGGCCGATCAACCGATGGCTCCCAACCACCCGTGCGACCTGCGTGCCGATTTGGGCATCATGCCCGCCAAGGCGGTGTTTGGCTTTCCATCCGCCGATGGTGGTTTGGCGCGGCTGGTTTACAGCGACCTGGGCAACGTCTATATCTATGATCGCACGCTGAAAGCCACCTTCCGGCTCGACCACGCCAAGCACCGCGTACTGGCCAGCGCCTTTCCGGGTCTGACGCAGGACGGGCGCGCGATCTATGCGGCCACTTGGCACGACTGTGCCGGCGATGCTGCCGCCTGCCCTGAGCGCGCGGGTTATGTGCTGGTCGATCCCT
>JAIRJU010000228.1 GCA_031260485.1 Pseudomonadales bacterium
GCCACCAACGGCGCTTGTGGCACCGGCGCGCTGGCGGCAAGTTCCGGCGTGGTGCTCAACACCTTGCTTGATGGCATAGAAGGAACAAACAGTCAAAATCTAAACCCGGCCGAACGTGACGCGAGAGCCAATCTGCTCAACACGCTGATTACAGGCACGGCGGCGGCGCTGGGAGGAGAGACGACAACAGCGCAGATTGCGTCACAGATCGAGACGGAAAATAACGCGCTACTCTCGGCGCCTGCGATGCAGCGCATCACCGCTCTCAGTGCCGGTGATGCTCAGCAAGAAGCGCGGCTAGTGATGGCGGGCTGCGCGCTCAAGCAATGCTCAAAGCAATTTCCTGAAGGCAGCGCGGCGTACAACTTTTATTTGGCCTTGGAAACGGAAGGCAATACGCCGCCGAACGCGCCTTGCTGGCGCAGCAGACACAAATCATCGAGGTGTATACCGGGCTGATTTCTCACGCAGAAGAAATCGATTTGTTTGCGTACCAGGCTTTTGATGGCTCAAACGTTTTGGCGCGTTTGTGGAATGGGAAGAAGCCAAAATCTTAATTTTCAACCACCATCACCGCCAACGGCATCCGAAAACTGAAGGTAGCGCCGTTGCCGGGTTGTGAGCGCACACTGACCTTGCCGCCGTGGCGTTCGGCGATGTTGCGCACGATGGAGAGGCCGAGGCCGGTGCCGCCGAGGCTTTGCGAACGTGCTTTATCCACGCGGTAGAAGCGCTCGAACACGCGCTCTTGGTACTGCGGGCTGATGCCGATGCCGCTGTCTTGCACATCCAGCAGCATGTCGCTGCCGTCTTGGCTCAGGCGTATCCACACCTGGCCGCCTTCGGGTGTGTACTTGATGGCATTGTCCACCAGGTTGTCCACCAACTGGTTCAGGTTCTGGCGATCGCCGTATACCTGTACCGGCGTGGGCGGGAGGCTGAGGTGCAGTTGGTGGCGCTTTTGTTGCAGCGCGGCGTCGGCGGCCATGAGCGCGCGGCTGATGAGATCATTCATGTTGATGCGGGCAAAGTTGGCGGTGCCTTGGTCGGCTTCCAGGCGCGAGATGGTCATCAGATCGCTCACCAATTGCGAGAGCCGAATGCTCTGCGCGTGGATGCGTTCCATGAAGCGCATCAGCGTGCTCTTGTCCACGTTGGGGTCGCCCACCACGGTTTCGGACAAGCCGCGAATGGCGGTGATCGGCGTTTTGAGTTCGTGCGAGGCGTTGGCCACGAAGTCGGTACGAATGCGCTCCAGGTGCTTGAGTTCGGTGATGTCGTGCAGCACCAGCACCGCGCCGATCGGGTTGCCTTGGTCGTCGGATAACGATGCGATGTAAATGTCCATTACCCGTTGATCGCGTTGGCGAGGGAATTCCACCTGGATGCGGAACACGCCGCGATTGCGGATGGCTTCGTCGAGCGCCTGGGTAATGCGTTGGTGGCGCAACTCTTGCCACACCGGTTTGCCGATGCAGTTTTCCTTGCGCACTTCCAGCAAGGCCGCCGCGGCATCGTTGATGTGAATGATGTTCTGGTGCTGATCGACATCGAGTACGCCTTCCACCATGCCGGTAAAGATGGTGGCAAGGCGGTTGCGGTCGGCGGTGAGCGCGGACACGCGGCGGGCGGAATTGCGCGCCATCAGGTTGATGGCGTCGGCGAGGCGCTTGAAGCCAGGCGCGCGCGATTCCATTACGCGGCGTTCCAGATCCCCTTGCGCCAGACTTTCAGTGACCTCGGCAAGCACCTCGAGCCCCGCGGCACGGCGCCAGGCCAGGCACACGGCAGGCGCCATCAGCAGCGCCATCACTAGCAGCGCCAATTCCCAGATGGCGCTGCGTTCAGCGCTGATGCGCGCGTCGATGTAGCCACTGTCCAGCCCCAGGCGCAAAAAACCCAGCGATTCGGACTCCTCCCCCACCGGCACCGCCACATAGAGCAGCGTGCGTTGCAGCACCGCGCTGAAACGCTGCGCTTCGCCTTCGCCGCGAGTCAGCGCCAGTTGAAACTCGGGGCGGTTGAAGAGATTGTCGAGGCCGTCGGGATTGACGCCGGAATCGCCGAGCACCGCGCCTTTGGCGTCCGTCAGCGTCAGGCGGTATAAGCCGCGCCAGTTCTGTGCCGCCTCGGCAAGCGCTTGCGCGGCATCATCATCGCTAGCCGCTTGCGGCAAAAGACCCTCATCATGACGCAAGAAACCTTCATCATGACGATAGTGGCGAGTCAGCGCGGCCAGCGCCGCCGGCTCTCTGCTCTCCAACATTGGCTGCGCCACCGCCGCCAGCAGTGTGGCGTGTTTGTGCATCGCATCGAGCACGCTGCCACCGACCGCGGCCGGCACTCGCAGCGCCTGCACGGTGGCGCTCAGCCCAGGGCCGAGAATGGCGAATAGCGCATACCCGGCCAGGGCACGCCAAAAATAATGGGATTTGGACAAACTCTATGCTCGCTCTAGGCTCGCGCGTCAGCAACGGCAGGGAGCGCCGCTACTCAAAAATGATCCGTCATTCTATAGCCGATGCCCCGAATGGTTTCGATGATCGGCGGATCAAGTTCCAATTTTTTACGGATGCCGCGAATGTGCACGTCGATGTTGCGATCCACGATCACCACGTCGTCGCCGAGCGCCTTGCTCAGCAATTGCTCGCGGGTGAAAACCCGGCCAGGGTAGCTGCTCAGAAAGTGCAGCAGCTTGAATTCACTGGCGGTCAGTTTCACGTCGTGGCCCTTGACCTGCACTTTGTACTTGACGGTGTCGATGCTGAGATCACCGAGCGTGATGTGCTCTTCCGGTTCATGGCGCTCCGCCATGACGCCGCGGCGCAGCACCGCCTTCACGCGCGCGATCAACTCGCGCGGGCTGAAGGGTTTAGCGATGTAGTCATCCGCGCCCACGCCAAGGCCAAGCACGATGTCACTCTCCTCGCCCTTGGCGGTGACCATGATGATGAGGCAATGCTGCGTCTGCGCATCTTTCTTGATGCTGCCACAGATCTCGATGCCATCCAGGCCAGGCAGCATCAAATCGAGCAGCACCAGATCGGGGATTTCGCGCCGGATCAAAGCCAGGCCGCTGCTACCCTCGGCGGCAGTGAGCACGTCATAACCTTCGCGTTTGAGGTTATAGCTGAGGACTTCGAGGATGTCGGGTTCGTCTTCGACGATGACGATTTTTTTGCGGCTCACAGCAGTTTCATCCAAGCGTATCTAAAGGGCGATTGCTACGGCGCGCAGCCTAGCATCCGGTAATTAAGAATTGGTTAAGATATTGTAATGACTGATAAAAATTTACCCGCTCTTAATCCGTGCCAGCAGGATGCCATATTGTTCAGAATACCAGCGTAGGCAATAATGCCGGTGTTTTTCCAACACTTAGCGGCCCCACACCTGACCGCACGCTCATGACCTCGAAAGGAAGCAGTAACAATACGGTCCTGGATGGACCTGCGAACAAGCGCCGCCGGTATGAAGCGCTCGTTAACGATCATTACCACGCTATTTATCGTTACGCCTATTGGATCAGCAGGAGCCGCCCCTTGGCGGAAGATCTGACCCAAGAGACGTTCATGCGCGCGTGGCGAGCCTTCGACAGCCTGCAAAGCCCAGAGGCGGCGAAGTCTTGGCTCTTTACCATCTTGCGGCGAGAAAATGCCCGCCTGTATGAGAAATTTCAGCCAGAACTCGACGATCTCGCGGAGCACGAAAGCGGCTTGCCGGACCCTCATTGCGCCGAACCCGACCGGCTGATGGAAAATCACCTGCTGTACAAGGCGATAATGCTGCTGGAGCCTCAATACCGCGAGCCCCTCTTGATGCAGGTGATTGGCGGCTTCAGTGGCGAAGAAATCGCTACCCTGCTACAACTGAACAACAATACCGTGATGACCCGGCTGTTCCGGGCGCGCAACAAACTGCGGGCACTGCTTGATGACGGTCTCTCGCGGTAAACCCCCGATAAACGGCAAGTCCCAGTAAACGGCAAGCCCCAATAAACGGCAAGCCCCGATAAAAGAGCAGGACAACCCCACACCATGACCGAACCACCAGAGCGCCGCACCATGAGCGCTGAGCGCTTCGAGGAATTGCTGCACAGCACCCTCAATGCCGTTACCCCGCCCGAGGAGCTGGCACAGCGGCTCCTCGCCGTGCCCGACGAGCAAGCACCAGCGCCACTCCCCCGCAGCAGCGCCAAGGATTGGCCGCGCCGCCTCTTGCCGGTGGCGGCGGTGTTACTGCTCGCGCTCGGCATCGGCAGGTACTTTCACCTCGACGCCGCGCTGGCGCTGAACACCGCGTTTCTCAATCAGGTTTGCAGCACGCAGGCCGCCATCACCACGCGCCACCTGCCGCTCGACGACATCAACACCTACCTGCGCGCCGCGCTTGGCGCGCACCTCAGCGCCAACGCCAACACCGCGGCGCTGGACGTGAATTTCGTTGGCGATTGCCCCCTGGCGCAGCGGCCAGGCACTTACCTGCTGCTGCAAGGTAAACAGGGGCAAATCACGGTATTCATGCTGAACGCGGCCCTGGTCAGCGCCGCGACACCCATCACAGGCGAGCACCTGCGCGGCAAGATCATCCCCTCCGGCGGCAAACACACGCTGGCGGTGGTCGGCGGCGAGCAGGAAGCGATCGACGACTACGTGCAGATGCTCGATGCCAATTTGGAATGGGAATACTGAGCGTCCTCACGCCATCCGTTCACACCACCTCACCCGCTCACACCATCCCCTCACGCCATCCGCGCCCAACGCAGCAGCGTGGCGAAATTTGGCGGCTTGCCCGTCATCAAGAGGCCAATGCGGAACACCTTCGCGGCGAACCACACCACGCCTGCTGCGGCCAGCACGCTGATGCCCAACGACAAGAGCGGCTGCCACAAGGGCGGCGGCGTACTCGAGGCCATTCGCGCCAGCATGACAAAAGTATTGGCCGGCGGAATGAAACTCAGCGCCACACTGAACGTGGAATTCGGCGCAATGCCGATGAATTGCAGCAGCATCATCGGCAGCACCAGCAGCACCATCACCGGCGCCAGCAGCGCTTGCGCATCGCTGATCTGGCTGACCGCCGCGCCAACCGACAACAGCAGCGAGCCATACACCAGATACGTGACGATGAAAAACACCAACAGCCACAGGATCAGCGTGGGATCGAGCAGTCCAAAAAGCGCGAACTGTAGTAGCCAAAACACGCCCAACGCGAGGTAGATCGACAGCACCATAAGGCCCACGCCAAGCTGGCCCAAGAGCTTACCCCACATCAATTCCAGCGGCGACACCGCCGACAGCAGCACCTCGACGACACGGCTGGATTTTTCTTCGATCGTCGAGGTCATCAGCGCCTGCCCGCCCATCATCACGCTCATGAACAGCAAAAAGCCCATGATGACCGGCAGCATGGTGTTGAAGACGCGATTTCCCGCCTGCTCGCCATCACGCCCGACCAGCACGGCGTCGGGGCGCACCACGGTCAAGGTCGGCGCGATGTCCTGTGGCGCGATGCCATACACGGCGAGCCGCGTCCGCAACAGCGCCTGCCGCGTGCTGTTGTGCAGGGCGTTTTCAGTGCCGTTGTCCAGATTGCTGCGCAGAAACAACTCATAGCCGCCGAATCCCGCAGCGCCGCTCTGGCGCTCCACCGCATCCGGCGCGATGGCGATCACCGCAATGCGCCGCGCGCTCTGGGCAGGTTCAGACAGCCAGCGCTTGGCCGCCTCGACATCGCCAGGCGGCGGCGCCTCAACCACGCGCAGTTGCGGCGGGCGCAACACGGCGGCGGCCGCGTTCGCAATAGCGGCGTTGGCCGCCTCCTGCGCCATGCGCCTGGTTTCCTCCGCCTGCGCCGCGAGCGCTTCAGGGCGCAGGATTTGCGCCAGCGGTTCGCGTACCTGTTGCGTGGGATCGACGATGACGATTTCACCGCTGACCTCTGGCGAGCGTGAATTCAACAGGCGCGGCAGCAGCACCGCCATCACCGCCATGAGCAGCGGCATCAAAAATATGCTGAACAAAAACGCCTTGCGGCTTACCGTGGTCAAAAATTCACGTCGCGCTACCAATGCGATGCGGTTCATGCAGCCCCCTGTAAATGTTCGCGCAAGGAATCTTCTCCCACCAGATTGATGAATATGTCTTCCAAACGCCGCCGTGCGAATTCCAGCCGCACCAGCGGCAGCGCGGCGCCAATCGCCTGTAATGCGGCTTGCGCATCGCAGTCTTCACGCAAGCGCGCTTCGTAGCCATTGCCGTAACCATTGTCATTGATTTGCAGCGCCGCCACACAAGGCAGCGCGCGTACCGGCGCCACATCGGCCTGCATGTCGAGCGGCTCGAACAGGATGCGCCGTTGATCGAACTGGCGGCGCAAGCGCTGCGTGGATTCGTCCAGCACCTTGCGGCCTTTGTGAATCATCACCACCTGATCGCACAATTCCTCGGCCTGCGCCATCACGTGGGTGGAAAACAGAATCGTGGCGCCACGCTGGCGTTCGGCGCGGATCATGTCCTTGAGCGTGCGCACACTGATCGGATCGAGGCCGCTGAACGGTTCGTCCAGAATCAACAATTCAGGCTCATGCAGAATCGCGCCGACGAATTGCACCCGCTGCAACATGCCTTTGGAGAGGTCTTCGCAGCGCTTGCGCTCGACATCAACCAAGCCCAATTGCGCCAGCAATTTTCCCGCGCGCTGACGCGCCAGCGGCTCCGCCACGCCGCGCAACTGCGCGAGATACAGCAAGAACTCGTCCACGCGCATCTTGCGATAAACCCCGCGCTCCTCCGGCAAATAGCCAATGCGTTGACGCGCCGCGAACGCCGAAGCGCACCCCAATACCTGCAAGGCGCCCGAATCCGGGAACAGAATCGACATGATGAGGCGTATCGTCGTGGTCTTGCCCGCGCCGCTGGGGCCAATGAAACCCCAGGCCGCGCCGCGTGGAATTTCCAGATCTAACTGATCGACGGCCTTGTTGCCATTAAATGATTTCACGAGTTGCCGCGCACAAACTGCTTGTTCCATAATTATTGAAATCTCCAGAACAAATAAAAGAGGCTTGCGGCTTCAGCCTGGCGCAAATAATGACCACCGCGGCGCCAAGAGTAGCCTTACCAAACGGCAAGGCGCAAGCCAAATTCCCTCCCCTCTTGCACCTGTATGGACCGGAGACATAATGTCATTGATTTGATCAAAAATGCTCTCGGGAACGGGACGCAAAAAAATAATTTTCGACGTTGACCACCCCGTCCGCCTGCGGCGTCCACCCCTCCACAGGAGGGGAATTACCCTCCGGCAAGCGATAGATAAATTCCCTTCCTTTCTATCGCCACACCGATTGCCACCGAAGATAAATTCCCCTCCTGTGGAGGGGTGGACGCCGCAGGCGGACGGGGTGGTTCCCCAAGATTGAATCAAAGCCTCTCATTCCCCATCAAACAAAGTAAGCTGCTCATCCGTCTTTTTACGGCCACGGCTGGGTTTACTTTTGGCGGCGGCCTTTTCCTGCACCGGCTCACCCTGCGGCACCGGCTTGGCGCGTGGCGCGGGTTTTTCCAGAATTGGCTTGCGTTTGAGCGGCGCCATGCCGCTGCGTTCCCGTTGCTCGAGCGGTGTGAGCGCTGGCGCTGGCGTACTGGTCTGAGCTGCAAGCGGCTGTGCGTTTTCCAGCGGATGCGTGCCGCTGGGCTGGCGCCGTTTGCCGATGTTTTTCTTGTAGGCGTGGCGCTGTTTGGCTTTGGGAATTTCGTGTTTTTTGTCTGATTTATTTTTATCTTGTTGGCGCTTGTCGCTTTTTTTGCTGGCGGAAGATTTTTTCGCCGGGCCTTTGAAGCGGCTTTCCAAGCCGTCGATGCTGCGCGGTTCAAATTCGACACCAAGATAACGCTCGATACTCTGCATCAGGTTCCATTCCTGCGGCGCGATCAGCGATACCGCCAGCCCTTGGGCGCCGGCGCGGCCCGTGCGGCCAATGCGATGCACGTAGTCGTCGCCACTGCGCGCCATGGCGAAGTTCAGCACCAGATCCACGCCCTTGACATCGAGCCCGCGCGCGGCGAGATCGGTAGATACCAGCACCTTCACCACGCCGGTACGAAACCAGTGCATCAGCCGTTTGCGCTCATCCTGTGGCATCTCGCCATGCAGGCAGGCCACGCGCGTGCGCTTCTTGCCGGCGCGATCCCACACATCGCTGTGGCTCTTGCCATCGCGCTGGCTTTGCAGAAACGCGGCGAGTTGCTCGGCATGTTCGCGCGTGTTGGTGAACACCAGCGCTTTGTCGTAATCGCCATGCGCCAGGAGCCAATTGGCAAGCTGCTGCTTGTGGCCTGGGTCGTCAGCCAGAATGCGCTGCTGGGTAATGTTGGCGTGCTTGGAACGGTGGCTGCCGATGGCTACCACCTCGGGCTCATGCAGCACTTCCTGCGCAATGCGGCCAAGGCCCTGATGCACCAGCGTGGCAGACAGCAGAAACGTTTGACGCGGACGCGGGCAGGCGCGTACCAGCAGCAATACTTCCTCGCGGAAGCCCATATCCAACATGCGATCGGCTTCATCGAGTACCAAACATTCCAGATCGCGCAGGTCGATGGAGCGTTGCTGCACATGTTCGAGCACGCGGCCCGGCGTGCCCACCAGAATTTCGGGGTTCTTGCGAATCTGCGCCTTCTGCTCGCCATAGGCCACGCCGCCCACCACGGCGGCGCTGGTAATCCGTGTGAAGCCTGCCAGATCGCGGCAATGCTTTTCCACCTGCAAGGCCAACTCGCGCGTGGGCACCAGAATCAGCGCGCGGGTGGCGGTGTTGGGCGCGGGCTTATGCAGAATGCCGTGCAGAATCGGCAGCAGATACGCCGCTGTCTTGCCGCTGCCGGTTTCGGCGCTGGCCTGCACGTCACGCCCGCTGAGCGCCACGGGAATCAGCGCGCTCTGAATCGGCGTGGGTTTACCTAACGCAAGATCATCGAGCGCCTTCAGCAAGCGCTCGTGCAAACCCAGATCAGAAAATGTCGGCATAGCTTCCTCGGTGATCCGCCGCAGTGGCGCTGCGGCAAAAGTAAAGGGGCGCATTGTACCGGGGCAAGGTAGAATTGCGCATTCCCGCGTCATTTTCCTCAGGAATTCTCATGCTGCCTCATGATCAGCTACTGCGCTTCAATTTCGACGAACTCGACATCCGCGGCGAACTGGTCTACCTCGACGCCGCCTGGCGCGACATCACCAGCCGTTACGACTACCCGCACGCGGTGCAGCAACAACTCGGCAGCGCGCTGGCCGCGGTGGCGCTGTTATCGGTAACGCTCAAGTTCAAAGGCACCATGATTCTGCAAATCCAGGGCAGCGGCCCGCTGCGCAGCCTGGTGACGCAAGCCACCAGCGACGGCGCGCTACGCGGCCTCGCGCGCTGGGATGGCGTGGTGAGCACAGGCTCGCTGCAACAGGTCTACGGCGACGGCCACATGCTCATCAGCCTCTTGCCCGATACTGGCGAACGCTATCAGAGCATCGTGGCGCTCACCGGCACTTCTCTAGCCGACGCGCTCAACGCTTATTTCGAGCAATCCGAACAATTGCCCAGCAGTTTTCGCTTATTCGTTGCAGGCTCGCGCGTGGCGGGCCTGTTTCTGCAAGCGTTGCCGCTCAGCCAAAGCCACGCCTTCAGCCAGGAACAGCGTGATGAAGACTGGCAACGCCTCAACTTTCTCGCCGCCACTGTGGCGGCGGACGAAATGTTCGCGCTCGATGCGCAAACGCTGCTGCTGCGTCTTTTTCACGAGGAAGCCGTGCGGTTGCACGCACCCAAGAATCTGCACTTTGCCTGCACCTGCTCACGCGAAAAAGTCGAACGCACGCTGCTTACGCTGGGCCGCGACGAATTGCTCGCCATTTTGCGCGACAAAGGCAACATCGACGTTGACTGCGAATTCTGCAACCAGCACTACAGCTTCGACACCGACGATGTGGAACGACTGTGCATGAATGACGCTGCACCGCCCGAACCAGAGCGTGTGCTGCACTGATAGCCGTGCACTGACAGCCCTGGGCGAGGAAGCTCATTCGCCGCGCCGCGTAATGCACGAGCGCAACAACTCCTCCAGCACCTGTTTCATGCGCTGCATGAAGGCTTCGCTGTCTTGCATTGGCGCCAGCGGTTCACCGATGACAACATCGCAGTTGAAAGGCACCAGTAGCGCCTCATTCTTCGGCAAGGCACGCCCAAGGCCATACAGCGCGATCGGCGTCAACACGACCTTGTCGCGCCCTTTCAGCAGGTGATGCACGCCGCGTTTGAGTTCGCCGATCTGCTCGGGCGCGCCGCGTGAACCTTCGGGAAAAACGATCAAAATATCGCCCGCATCGAGCGCGCGATGGCACTCGTCGAACAGCGAACGCCCCGCCGCCGAGCGCTCGCGCTTGAGCGGAATGATGCCGATCACATTCAGCGCAAACCACGCCAGAACGCGATTCGCCAAAAAATAATCCGCCGCCGCCACTGGCCGCACGCGCCGTACCTGCGTGAGCGGATAGAGGCTCATCAACACCATCGTATCGAGATGGCTATTGTGGTTCGCGGCGAGAATCGCCGGGCCGCGCGGCGGCAGGCGCTCACGATGAAAAATATTCAAACCCAGGCCAACAAACACCAACGGTTTGACGATCAAGCCGAAAAACAACAGCTTGAGTACCAAAGACAGCGGCTTCACCTCAGACATGGCGTGGCATCAATAATGGAGATAACGCAAATAGTGGAAAAACAGCGGCGCGGTGTAGATCAGGCTGTCGATGCGGTCAAGAATGCCGCCGTGGCCGGGTATCAGCGTGCCGCTGTCTTTGATGCGCAGATCGCGCTTCACCGAGGAAATCACCACATCGCCGATGAAACCCGCCACCGCCAGAAACGCGCCTGCGATAAAACCCTCAGAACGGCTGAGCGAGGTCAGCCAAGGCGCAACGAACCCCGATACCAGCGTTACCGTGAGAAACCCGCCAATGAAGCCTTCCCAGGTTTTCTTGGGGCTGACTTTAGGAATGATTTTGTGACGCCCCAGCAGTTTTCCCCAGATATATTGGCAAACATCGTTGAACTGCGTGATGAACAGCAGATACAACACCGGCCCGATATACCCCGCGGCAGCGTTTTGTACCGGCAATGCCATTAAATAGGCGACATGGCTAAGGCAGAACACGCACAACATGACCGCCCAATGCGCCGTGCCCAGCGCCTGAATGAAACCCTGCGTTTCGCCGATCAGCACCGCACGCATCGGCAACAGCAGAAACACATAAACTGGAATGAACACGATGAACATGCCGTACCAATCCGTGGCGATCCAGTAATACTGCAAGGGAATCGCCACGTAGGCCCAGAACAGCACGCGGCGATCCGCCTGCCGTGTTGGCACGATCGAGAAAAATTCCTTCAGCGCAAGAAAACTCATAAAGCCAAAAAACGCAATGGCGATCGTTACCGACGCGAGCAGCATCACCAGCAAAATGCCAATCATCCACCACCACGATTGAATGCGCTGGCGCAGTTCAGTGTAGTCCTTGCCGGGGTGGCGATATTGTAGCCAGAGGCGCGTCGCGCTAGCCGTGAGCAGCAGCGCAAAGATGGCGTAAATCGCGTAACGTGAATTCAGGGGAATATCAATCATCGCTGGCACTCGGCATGGCAGAGGTCGTCAAGTAATGAAAGGCATCGCGCGTGCGCCGCGCCGCAGTCACAGCGGAACCCACCGCGATCAACAGCAACGCCAGCAACAAGGCGTAGCCTGTGGTGCCGTTGAAAAAAGATTCGAGCGGGGTCAACAGCGCCGCGAGCGTCATCACCGCCATGCGCTGCTGTTTCGCCATCGGGCCAGTGAAACGGGTGGGCGCGCCGCTCGCGCTTGCCAGGGTGCGCACATACGCGGTGAGTACCGCAAGCAGCGCTGCCAGCCAGCCAAGATCCGCGCCCCAACTCACCACAGCTACCGCATAACCGGCAGCGACGAGAATCAAAGGGTCCGCGAGGCGATCGGGAATGTCATTGAACAATTCGCCCGCGGGCGTGGATTTGCCGCCTTCGACGGCAACCATGCCATCGAACAGATTGCACAGCAGCCGGCACTGAATGAACAGCGCCGCCGCCCATGCCGCCAAAAGATAGCCTTCCCGCAGCGCCAGCAGCGACAAGGCCGCCAGCAGCGCACACACGACGCTGCCGATCGAAATTTGATTGGGCGTAATAGCGCGGCGGCTCAGCCAGCGCGCACAGCGTTTCGCCCACTCGCGTTCACGTACCTTCAAGGGGCGGCGGTTTTCCAGGGTCGTCATGGCGTCCTCATGCTTGCCGTTGCCGCTCGAGCTGATAGGCCGTGAACAGGCAAAAACTGAACGCGACCGTAAGCGGCAAGGCGATGGTAGAAAGAATGTGCGGCGTTCTCGCCAGCCAGTGCAGGCACACGAGCCCCGTGCCGGTAAGCGCCACTGTCAGCAAAGGCGCCAGCCACAGGCGCAAGGGATAAGAAAAGCGCGCGCATAACGAGGCAACCAGCCGCACCATCGCCAAGGTGATGAGCAAACTGGCTACACCCTGCGTGAGGCCGGAACGCAAGGCTTGCGTCATGCCAGAGGAATGATTGATCCAAAACGCCCAGCCGCCCCAGATGACAAACGCGCCCAGGGCAGAGATGCTGTTGTAACGTCGAGTCATGTTAGCTGTATATCTCAAATAGCCGGCATCGCCGCAGCCACTGCTGCATCTGGCGACCACGCCGGGATGCCAAACGGCAGGAAATGCCGGGTATTACCAGTAAGAACGATGAGGTCGTGCGCCTGCGCGATGCCCGCAATTGCTGCATCCGCCATACCGGGATTGTGCCCGGCGGCAATCGCCTTGGCTTCCAGGCGTCCCGCGAACGTGGCCGCTGCCGCATCAAAGGCAATGATCTTGTCCCCATAGGTGGCAATGAGGTCTGTAAGCCAAACTTGCAAACGCGCCGCTTTCTCCTTGGCGCGTTTATATTCGAGCAGAGCGATGCCCTTTTCAATCTCATGGATCGTGACAGCAGCCAAAAATAAGCGACTTTCGGCGTCCATGCGCTCCAGCCAGTCAAGCACCTTGGCTGATACGGTAGCACGCGCGGGAGCGAGCATGGAGATGACATCCGTGTCCAGAAGATAAGCGCTCACAGAGCAATATTCCGCGAAGGCGTGCGGTTACGCTCAAATTCTCCCACAGGCAGCGTTCTGAGATAGCCAACGAGACCCGCGCGCTTGCCCCCCATGATGGCCTGGCGCGCGACTTCGGCGGCTTCGATCGAGACCAAGGCGGCGACCGGCTTGCCATGGCGCGTAATGGTCACGAACTCACCCTTGATAGCGGCATCGACAAAACTGGAGAACTCCGCTTTGACATCTTTCAGACTGGCATTTGGCATCGGGGAACGCTCTCGAACTGATATTGGTCATATGTGACTACTTATATCACTAATCCAAGTGGGGGTGCAGCAACATCTTCAAGGCATTGCTCAACACCTTTCGGCCCAACTCGCCCTCCAAGGTCAGCAACGATTCGGGATGAAACTGCACCGCCGCCATCGGCAGTGTGCGGTGGCGCAGGGCCATGACGGCGCCGTCGCCGCTGCGGGCGAGCACGTCGAGGCAGTCTGGCACGCGGTCGGCGACCAATGAATGATAGCGGCCAACGCGCAGTTCACCTTTGCAGCCCTCGAACAGCATTCCGTGATAATAGGTCAATAATGACGCTTTGCCGTGCATCGGCACTGGCAAGGTGCGCAGCGTGCCGCCGAAGTATTCCACCATGCCTTGCAAGCCAAGACACACGCCGAACACGGCAATGCCGAAACGCTCACACAGTTGCAGCGTTTGCGCGATTTGCTGTGCCTCGGGGCGGCCAGGGCCGGGCGACAGCACCACGAGCTGTGGCGGCGTTTCGCTCTGCAATTGTGCGAGCACACCAGGCGGGCGCACCGTGCGCACCTCGGCGCCGCTTTCGCGCAAATACGAGCCCAGCGTGTGCACGAAAGAATCCTGATGATCCACCATCAGAATGCGCAGCCCTTGCGCTTGCGTGTTCAACACCTTCTGTTCCGGCGGTGGTGTGCTGGTAGTGCGGCGCAGCACCGCGAGCAGTGCGGCGGCCTTGAGCCGCGTTTCCGCTTCTTCCGCGTGTGGCTCGGAATCCGCCAGCAAGGTGGCGCCCGCGCGCACTTCGGCGCGGCCTGCGTGCAAGCGCATGGTGCGGATGGTGAGCCCGGTATTGACATCGCCGTTGAACAGCACACAGCCCATGGCGCCGCCGTACCAGCGGCGCGGCGATTTTTCATGATCTTCGATGAATTGGATCGCGGCCTGTTTCGGCGCACCGGTGACAGTCACCGCCCAGGCGTGGCTAAGAAAGGCGTCGAGCCCGTCGAAGGGCGGGCGCAACACGCCTTCCACATGATCCACGGTGTGAATCAAGCGCGAATACAGCTCCACCTGACGCCGCCCCAGAATAGCAATGGAGCCAGGTTCGCAGATACGGGCTTTATCGTTGCGATCGACATCGGTACACATCGCCAATTCCGCGGCATCCTTGGCGGAATTGAGCAGTGCGCGAATCTGTTCGGCGTCACCGAGCGCATCGCGGCCACGTTGAATCGTGCCGGAAATCGGGCAGGTTTCAACGCGGCGGCCTGCGACACGCACGTACATTTCCGGCGAGGCGGCCACCAGAAATTCACCTTCTCCAAGATTCATCAGTGCGCCATAAGGCGCGGGGTTTTGCGCCTGCAAACGGCGAAACAAGTGCGAGGGTTGTTCCGCGCAGGCCGTGCTGAAGGTTTGCCCTGGCACCGTTTCAAACAGGTCGCCACGGCGAAAATAGCCGAGCGCGGCTTCCACGGTGGCGGCGTATTCGCCTGGCGCATGATCGCAGTGCAACTCTTCACTCACGTGCGGCGCGGGCACGAAGGGTTCCACCGCCACCTTGCGCGGCAGATGCCGTGTGCTGAATTTTTTGTTATTTAATATTTGTTCAAAATCATAGTAATAACACTGCGCCACTTCGCGCTTGTGGTCTACCACCAAGAGGGTGTCGGGCAGATACAGCACAAGATCGCGCTGCGCCGCTTCGCGCACGAGGCGCGGCCTTACCGCCTCCAACTGAAATGCCAACGCATAACCAAAGGCGCCGTAGAAGCCGAGGTGCTTGTCTTCCTGGCTGGCGAAATGCGCGATCAATAAGCGCAACACGCTGAACACACCGCGTTGACGCGTGCGTTCTTCTTCCAGCAGCACCGGATCGGGATCACGCACGCTAAAACACACCTGCGTTGATTCGCGCCGTAAATCGCAGAGATCGCCGCAAGCCAACAGCAAGGGTTCGAGCAGCTGCAACAAGACCTCGCCACGCGCATTGAGCGCTTGCAGTTCACAGGCGCGTCCGCGCGCGATGAAGCGCAGCGGCGGATGCACACAGCCGACATCCCAGCGCGTGTAGCGACCCGGCACTTCATAGGAAGAACTCAGGA
>JAIRJU010000340.1 GCA_031260485.1 Pseudomonadales bacterium
ATTATCAGATCGAGCAGACCGACCGCATCGGGGCCGCAGGCACTGCGCAGCAAATCGTCGATGAGTGTTTCAACAACGGCATTTATTGCGATTTCATTACGCGCGCCGCCGATGATCGCGTCACGCGCATCGTGATCGGCCAGGTGAATCTGGCCGCCGCCACTGTGCGGGGGGTTGATGTTGACCTCGTCTGGCGCGGCGATCTGAACTTTTTCCCAGGCTTTGCCGAAAGTTTCACGTTCAGAGCGCTGGGAGGGCAACTGTTCGAGAATAGCCGTCAAGCGGAAGTCGGTGCGCCAAAATCGGACATTGTTGGCTCCATCAGCACGCCGCGGACGACTGGCGTGCTGTCGCTCAAATACGACATCGACGATTTTTCGATCGGCTTGCAGGAGCGCTACCGCGGCAGAGTCGCCCGTACCGATAAGACCTGGACCGAAGGCGTCGATGTCGATTACGGCTGGAAAGAGATCGGGGCCTATGTCACGACGGACCTGAATTTTGGCTACAACCGGACGCTCCGTTCCAGTACCTTGACGCTCTCGTTCAACATCACTAACCTCACCGACAAGGATCCGCCGATCATCCCCTCGATGCCGGGAGCGCAGTTCGGTGGCAGTGGCCAGTCAGTAAGTGCTAACTATGATTCGCTGGGGCGGCGGTACTCGATGGGTTTCAACCTCAGCTTTTGATCCGACCAAGCTCGGCTTTCCGCCCGGAAGGCCGGTTTTTTCCACGCTGTATCAATGACGTAATGACGACGACGCACATCACGTATACGCACATCAATAGAGAGAGGAACGACATGAAAACATCCATCCCCCTGCTTTGCGCGGCAGCGACGCTGCTGTGTGGCGCGGTTCCCGCCTTTGCTCACCACTCGCTGGCCGGTGAGTTCGACCCCAACAAAACCATCCCGATCCGTGGCGCGGTGACCAAGCTCGAATGGTTCAACCCGCACATCTGGATCGATCTCGATGTCACTGCCGCTGATGGCAGCATCGAAAAGTGGCGCTGTGAAATGGGCTCGCCCAATCAACTGATCCGCGCGGGCTGGGCCAAGAAGGACTTGCCGCTGGGCACCATCATCAAGGGCGACGCCAACCCGGCCCGCGATGGCTCCAACACATGCAGCACGCGCTTCATCACGCTTGACGACGGCACGCCCGTATTCAGCCGTAACGGCACCCAATAGGCACAGGCTCAGGCAAAGGAATCAGCAAAGGAATCAATGGTCATGAAAGTCGTCAATATCCTGGCTGGCTTCGCGCTGGCCGCCATCCCCATGGCGCTTTTGGCGGAAGTGCCGCGCCTGCCCTGGGGCAAGCCTGATCTCAATGGCATCTGGGCGCGCCCTTATGTGCCCGACATGTCGCGCAGCGGACGTAACCAGGAAGGCCCTGGCGAGTTGCCGTTCACCGAGGCGGGCCGTCGCAATTTCACGAATTACGATCCCTCCAAGGGCGATTACACCGGCTTCTGCCTGCCGTTCGGGCTGCTGCGCTCGATGAACTCACCAGACCCGGTGCAGTTCGTGCAAACCGAAGATCATCTGGCGCTGCTGTACGAGCAGAACAGTTGGTTCAAGGTCATCAAGCTCGACGGCAAGGACCATTCCATCGGGCAGCCGCTGTGGTTCGGCAACTCGGTGGCGAGTTGGGATGGCGACACGCTGGTGATCACTACCAACGAGTTCAACGGCAAAACGCGCCTCGATACGCTCGGCCACCCGCACAGCGATCAGATGGTGACCACCGAGCGCTTCACCCGCCTCGATGAAAACCGCCTGCAATACGAGGTGACAATCAATGATCCGGTGTATTACACCAAGCCCTGGACCAACAAACGTATCTTCCTCCAGCAGGATGCGTTCGAACTGATCGAATATTCCTGTGAAGAATATAACGTGAGCGTGTGGGAAGGCCGTATCAAGCCACCGGATTACGACAATTTCTAAAACGCTTCTTCTAAAACCCTTCGCCATGCCCTGGTGCGCGCGCGCCTGCGGCATGGCGGCTTTTCGATCAAGGCCGCGTGGCGGCGATTGTGGGAGAGCTATGTACATGAGCTATGTGCATCGCAAGAGATTGATGAACGTGGTGTCGAGCGTTTTCTGGGGCGCTGTATTGATGAGCTTGGCGGCGGTGGCGGCTGCCCAGGTTGCCGCGCCCAAACCGCCGGACATACGCCCTCCTACGCCGCGCCTTGCCGATGGCACGCCCAATTTGGGCCGTATAGAGTTGTCGCGCGGCTATTGGGCGCCGAAGCAATACCAGGATTACAACGCCATCCTCACAGCGCCCAAGGAAATTCCCTATCGTCCCTGGGCGGCGCAATTAAGAGAGGAGCGCCACGCCACCAACTCGCGTGATGATCCCAACGGCAATTGCCTGCCGCCCGCGGGGCCGCGGATGATGACCACGCCCTATCCCATGGAAATCGTGCAGTTGCCGGAGCAGCAACGCATCTTCATGGTATTTGAAGGCGGAGCGCATATCTGGCGCGAAATCTACATGGATGGGCGCGCGTTTCCCGACGACATCAACCCGACCTGGACCGGATATTCCATTGGGCATTGGGAAGGCGATACGCTGGTGGTCGAGGTGCGCGGCTTCAATGAAAAAACCTGGCTGGAAATGTATGGCGCTCCCCACACCGATGAATTGACGGTGACTGAACGTTTTTCCCGTCCCGACCTCTATACCCTGCACTATGAAGGCACCATTATCGATCCTGGCGCCTATACCGAACCCTGGACTGTCGCCATGGACATCATCTGGGATCCGGATGGCGAGTTAGAGGAATACATTTGCCAGGAAAACAACCGCTGGACTGGTAGCCAGCAATAACGCAAACACGCTCTCTGCGTCCCCATTCATGCCGTAACAAATCGCACCCCCTATCGCATCCCCAAGGAGCACACCCATGCAAGCCAGAATCGCCCCCTTGTTCAACCTCAAACTCCTCGCCGCGCTGCTCGTGTTGAGTGGCTCCCAGGCGGCGCTGGCCGCCGCGGCGGCGGCGCCGCCACCGCCAGTGGTTGCCAAAGAACTTGGCAAAGGTGTCTATTTTCTGGAAGGCGGCGGCGGTGCCAACGCCGCCGCGCTGATCGGCGATGACGGCGTGCTGGTGGCGGATGCCAAGCTCGACGAAGCCTCGGCGGAATCCGAACTGGCGGCAATCCGCAAACTCACGCCCGGCAACATTCGCTTCCTCATCAACACGCACGAGCATCCCGATCACATCGGCGGCAATGAAATGTTTGGCAAGATGGGCGCTGTCATCATCGCGCATGACGAAGTACGCAGCATTCTCGCCGCTGGCCAGCGCGGCGGCCCGCCCGCGCCGGCAGTCGCGCTGCCCGTGCTCACTTTCGGCAACGAAGGCACGCTCACGCTGCACCTCAATGGTGAAACGGTCGAGATAAAACACATGCCGGCAGCGCACACCACCAATAATTCCATCGTGCATTACGTTGAGGCCAACGTGTATCAGTTGGGAGACATCTTCAGCGGCGATCGTTATCCCACGCTGGCTGGCGGTACGTTCCAGGGCTTCATTGATGGCGTGGATCAAGTATTGGCAGAGGCGAATGATTCGGCGCACTTCATTCCCGGCAACGGCCCTGTGGGTGATCACGCCGCACTGGTGGCGTATCGCGCCATGCTGGGCTCGGTGCAGAGCGCGGTGACACAAGCGCTTGACTCGGGCCAAAGCCTGGAAGCCTTCCTCGCCAGCAAACCCACCGCCGCCACCGACGCCACCTATGGCGATCCTGCGCGCTTTTTGACGGGCGTTTACAATCAGCTTAAAGGTGCGAGATAACACCTGAAAAGCTTCATAGCGGCGGTTTCGATGTTGGCTAGCGCGGCGATGATGGACATCACCGCGCTTTTTCACGGGTTATCACCAGCCCCGAAACCGTCTGCAATTTATTCCGGTAAGAGAAAGCGCACCAGTGTATGGCCAGTACGCGGAGCTTGTAAGCAAGGAACTTGTAACAAGCTGGTAAACGGCCAAGCCGCTGCTCACGCAGTTTCGATGACTCGCACGTCGAATGTGACTTTCAGCCAACTTTGGACCGCGCCAAAAATTGCAGCCAGGTTGTCCATGCTGGGGTTGCCCTTGGGGGACAACATTCGGTGCAAGCTCTTGCTGGGTTTTTGCGTTAATTCGGCAAGACTTTCGAATCCAACCGTTGCGTTCACGAGGTCGCGGAGAATCAAGCGGGCAGCATCTGGCTCGCCGCTGAGAAATAGCGTGGCTGCTTCATCAAGGAGAGCCTTGGCAAAATCCGGGTCACGCTTGACACGTTCGACGATGGTTTGTTTGAAACCACGGAGTAACGTCATGTCTTTTTTCCTTTCTTTGCTTGGACAAGGAGCTTTTTCCTTGTCTTATATTCATGGAGCAACGCCACGGCTTGGTTGATAGCCTTCTGCTGTCCTTTCTTGGTGCTGCCATTCAGCCTTTGCCGAGCTTGGCCGCAAGACAAGTCATCAAATCGCCAGCGATGTCGATGTTGAAGGCAGCATCGAGTTCGCACACGCAGGTATCGCGTTCACTCAGCGCCTGGCTGCACGGGCTACTCGTTGCGTATTGCTAGCGGGATAGGGTACTGTGGGTATCAGCTTTTTGGAGATGTGTACGACTGGTTGCATTGCTAACTTTAATAAAGTTTGAGAGATAACAGAATAGGGGGGGGCAAAATGTCATTAAAAGACCGAGTTATTTTTTATTTCTCGTCATCTAACAAGTGGCACCTGCTGCTTATAGGGGTATTATCTCCAGCTATAGCGTTAACTATACTCAATTTCGGCTTTCCGCTTCTAGAAAGCTTAGCCTTAATAGCTATAGTCTCAATAGCCGTAGGTTGGCTGTTGCTGAAGAGTCATAGAAAAAAATATAGTGATCAATGAAATATTTAGTGGTGTCTCTATTGGCGCCGTACTCCTTGTTGGAGGAGGTTATCCATATCGCTATTTCAAAAGAAAAAATATCCTTCATTATTTTCGCGTAGGCGAAAATTTGCGGCTGTATATGTGAATTCCTGTTTGCACTAACATGACGAGTTTTGGGAATTCTTGCGGCGCTGAAAATTAATTGGAATTGCCAATACAGATGAAAAGAAATTGGTAAGTCCTTTCGTTTATCGATCAACCTTTGCCGAGCTTGGCCGCGAGGCAGTCCATCAAATCACCCGCGATGTCGATGTTGAAGGCAGCATCAAGCTCGCGCACGCAGGTAGGGCTGGTGACGTTGATTTCGGTGAGGTAATCGCCGATCACGTCGAGGCCGACGAAGATCAGTCCTTTCGCCTTGAGCGTGGGCCCTACCTGCGCGCAAATCCACTTATCGCGTTCGCTCAGCGCCTGGCCGCGCGCGCTGCCCCCGGCGGCGAGGTTGCCGCGGGTTTCATTTGGCGCGGGAATGCGCGCCAGCGCATAACCGACATGCTCACCGTCGATCATGAGGATGCGTTTGTCGCCATCGACGATTTCAGGAAGATATTTCTGCGCCATGATCTGGCGGCTGCCGTGTTGCGTAAGCGTTTCGATGATGACGCTGAGGTTGGGGTCGTTGCGCGTGAGGCGAAAAATGCTAGCCCCGCCCATACCGTCGAGCGGCTTGAAGATGACATCGCCATGTTCCTGATGAAATTCGCGCAGCAGATCTTGACGGCGGGTGACAAGGCCAGGCGGCGTGCATTGTTGAAATTCGGTGGCGAAGATTTTTTCGTTGTAATCACGCAGGCTTTGCGGCTTGTTAGCGATCAATACACCTTGTTGTTCCGCGCGTTCCAAAATATAAGTGCTGTAAAGAAATTCGTTGTCGAAAGGCGGATCCTTGCGCATGAGCACGAGATCGAGGGTGGCGAGTTCGCGCCGCGCGGCAGTCCCGAGCGTAAACCAGTCCTTGGGGTCGTAGCGGACAGTGATGGGCCGCATGTTAGCCATGGCCACGCCTTTTGCGAGGTAGAGATCGCCCGGTTCGATGTACCAGAGTTCCCAGCCGCGTTTTTGGGCGGCGAGGAGCATGGCGAGGGTAGTGTCTTTCTTGAAATTGATGGATTGGATGGGGTCCATCACGACGGCGAGGCGAACGGTCATGCGAAGCGGATCCGGCTGTGGCGATGGGGCGGGAGTATAGCAGAAGGTAAATTGGCGAGGTTGGCGGGGCTGTGCTAGACCTAGGGGGCATCTTATATGGGGGGCCATCCATGGCCTCAAAGCGCCCCGTAAAGCCTGGGGCCGCCAGGTGCTTGTTTCGATATCAAGGAGGATTCGGTATGGACGCATTGCAATGTAGTGACGCTCACGCACCTCGCGCGCCTCGCGTGGTGTTGGTGGATGACAACAACGCTTGCCACGCCACCACGGCAGGCGCACTGAATGGCACGCAATGGGAGTTGGTGCGGGTAGAAGATGCGCTCGATGGCTTGTGCGCAGTGGTGGAGGAAGGCGCGCGGGCGGTGTTGCTGGATGAGGGCTGCGCGCCGCTCGATCCGTGGCAGTTTTGTCAATTGGTCAAGCATCACCCGCACTATCGCGCGGTGCGGGTCATCGTGCTGTGCCGCCGCATCGACGTGGTGGTACGTGCGCGCGCACGAGCGGGGGGGGTGGACGCCTTATTGCAGAAGCCGTTCGCATCCGATGACGTGCTGGCGCTGTTGAATGCCGCGCCAGAGGAGGCGGTATGAGCGATGCACGGCCCTTGGTGTGGGTGATTTGCGATAGTCCGCTGTTGTCGCCGCTGTTGTTGGCAGCGTGCGAAGAAGCCGGAGGCGCGGGGAGTGTGGTGGGCGATGCGGAACTTGCGCTGTCGCGCTTGAAACAAGGAGGGCAACCGGCGCTGATCGTGGTGGAGCTGATGCTGGGCCGCGAGACAGGGTTTCGTACCGTGCGGCGCTTACGTGAGGGTTGCACGTGCCCGGTAGTGATTTTGAACGGCACGGAGCGGGCGTCGGATGCGGCCTTGGGCTTGTCCGCGGGCGCGCAACGGGTGCTGAGCTATCCGCTGCGGGCGGAGCCACTGCGCGAGCTGTTGCAGACGCAAGCCGCGAACAGTACGGAGCCTGAACGATGACTACGGCGACAGTATTACCCGCGTGGGCGATGCTGTTTATATGCCTGTTTGGCGCGGCATTGGTTTGTGGCGCTGCCCTTGGGCTGCATTACGGCAGGGCTGCCGCTACAATGCGCGCTCTTCCCGTATTGAGAGAACGAATTTGCGTACCTTGGGCTTTTATTGGGGCGTGTTTGGCGTTGCGGCCTTTTTGGGCATGGCGGTGTGGCGTGTCAGCGCGTATGTCATGGAGCTGCGCGAGTACAGTTTGACTCCTGTGCAGTGGAGCATTCTGATCGTGTACAGCGTGTGGATGGTGTATGCGGAGGGTATCAAAGGCTTTTACCGCCGCTTTGCGCCGCGCGTGGTGGCGCGGGCCTGTTACTTGCGTGAGAACTCACGGCCTTTCTTGGCCTTGCTCGCGCCAGTGTTCTGCATGGGCTATATCCATGCGACGCGGCGGCGGCAGTTGACCTCCATTGGCGTCACCAGTGGGATCGCGCTCTTGGTGATCGGGGTGCGCCATATCGCGCAGCCCTGGCGCGGCATCATTGATTGCGGTGTGGTGCTGGGCCTTCTTGTCGGGGTTTTGTCGGTATTGTGGTTTGGCGCGCGTTCGCTGTTCGCTGAGCAAGCGCCAGCGGTGCCGCTCGATTTGCCTTGAGGTTTTTGACCGAGTTGCTGGTGTAGCGTTCAAACCGGCTGCATGAACACCAGAATTTGCAGCGGGTCGCTGGCGTTGTGTACGGTGTCGACGACCTTCCACTGCGGCCAGCGCTGGCGGATGAAATCCACTGTCATGCTGGTGTCGCCATAGCTGAAGTCGTCGCTCGGATCCAGCGCGTGCGGCATAAAGGCAAAGCCTGTCTGTTGATGCCGTTCCAGCATGAGATCCTTGGTGTAGCCTTCAAGCCAATTACGGTGAAAATTCCAATATTCCGGCGGGCGAATGGTGATGACCAACATCCCCTTGGCCTCGATGTGCCGATGCAGCACCTTCAAAATGGCGTCCGCGGTTGTTTCCGGAAGATGGGTAAAAACAGAAAAGGCGTAGATCAAGTTGAACTGTTGCGCGAAGGGCAGGCTGGTCGGCAGGTAATCGCACAGGGCGAGATGACCAGGGCAGTGATGCTGGCGGCAAGTGGCGATGGATTGATCCCAGGGATCGGCGCCATAGATTTGCTCCGGGTCCACGTACCATAACAGCAGGCGCAGCAAGCGGCCCCAGCCGCAGCCATAGTCGAGCACCTTGCCGCGGATGCCATGGCCAAGGTGCTTGTGGCAGGCTTGATCGACGCTGCGCATGAAGTCGAGGCTTTGCGCCATCAACGCCGCGCCGCTGCAACCGGTCCAAAGCTGCTGGGCTTCGTCACTGGCCATGCTGGGTAGCACTTTGCTCAGCGCGGGAGCAGTGGCGCACGACGACAGCAATAAATCGCCAAAGGCTTCCACAGGCAAGCGCCGCAGCTGCGCCAAGGCTTTTTGCTGCCCAACGGCGGCTATTCGATTCGCGTTATCCACCACTTGCGCGGAGGATTGCGCGGAGAACTTCAATTTATGCCAAAACGCCATGCGGGGCCTCTCGGGTTGGTAAGCGGATTGGTAACAGTCATTGTGGCGACAGCAGGTCGTCGATCAGCGCTTTTAGGCGCTCCAGACCACGCTTGAAAGAATAATGCTCTTCAAACAGCGCCAAGCCATTGGATGACAGTTTGTTCCATAATACTTCATTCTGATACGCCTCCACGATGGCGGCGGCGAACGTGGCGGGGTCGGTGCCGAGCATGATGCTTTCGTGGTCTACGAGGCCCATGCCTTCGGCAGCGAGCGGCGTTGCCACACAGGGCACACCGTGGCTCAGGCTGGTGCCGACCTTGCCTTTGATGCCGGCGCCAAAGCGCAGCGGCGCGATTGAGAGCCGAGCGCGCTCGAAGATCGGCGTAATCTGTTCCACGTAGCCCACCACATCGACACCAGGATGGTAGCGCCAGATTTTGATGGTTTCGTCCAACAAACCGGCGCCGACGATCATCAAGCGTACCGTGGGCAGCGCCGCGCGTACCAACGGCCAGATTTCGGCGAGAAACCAGTTCATCGCATCGACGTTGGGAGAAAACAGAAAACCGCCGATGAATACCAAATCGCGCCGCTGTGCAAACGTGGCGGCGCAGCCTTGTACCTCACGTGCGTAGGGAATCGCCGCGGTGTTGATCTCGGGCCACTCATGTTGAAGCAACGTGCGCTCGGTATCGCTGATGACGATGGTGGCGTGCGATTGCTGCATTACCGAATGTTCGAGCGCCTTGGTGCGTTCGGCCTGGGCCAGCAAAGTGGCGGATTTTTCCACCTCGGCTTGGCGCCGCTCACGCACGAAGTGCAGGTCTACGGTGTTGAAGATCACCTTGGCCTGGGGGCAAAGACGGCGCACTGCGGCAATGTGCTGCGCCGCTTCATGCACGCGGAACAGCATCACCAGGTCGTATTCATTGCCGTGTTGCTTGAGATGCTCGCGCAGCGATGGCACCTGCGGCTGATACAGACACTCGATGCCGATGCGCTGCAAATTTTCAGTGTAATGTCCAGCAAATAGCAGGTTGTTGGGGCAGAACACTACCTTGAAGCCCAGCGTTTGCAGCATCCGCAAATAATTGACGGTGTCGATGGAGCCGGAATCCTTGTCGGGAGTGGGTGTGGCCCAGTCCATCACCAAGACGCGGCGCTGCACTTTGCGCTCACGCCGCAGCGCGATGGCGTCGGCGGCAGTGCCGTGCGTGGCGAGCACCTCGCGCCACTTGGCGAGAAATTTGGTTTGGTTGACCACCTGATAGGCTTTGACACCTTGCGTAAGATCGGTGCCGGAGGTGACGCCTTCAAAGTGCAGCACGCGCGAGAAAGGCTGATAGAGCACGCGCAGGCCCCTCTGGCGCACGGCGAAGGCGAGGTCGGTATCTTCGTAATAGGCGGGCGTGAAGCGAAGATCGAAACCGCCCAATTCCTCGAACAGCGCGCGTGGCACCATGATGCTGGCGCCGGAGCAATAATCGACATCGCGCAGGTAGTTGTATTCGGGGCGGTCAGGATCATCACCGCGGCCATAATTCATTCCTGATGCATCGTTCCATATAATGCCACCGGCTTCCTGCAAGGAGTCATCGGCAAACAGCAGTTTGGAACCTACCAGGCCCACGCCCTGTGTTGTGGCAAATACGCTGTAAAGCTCATCCAGCCAGCCCGGCAGCACTTGGGTGTCGTTGTTGAGGAACAACAGGTAGTCACCGCGTGCCGCCTGCGCCGCCTTGTTGCAGGTGCGCAGAAAACCGAGATTTTCGTCATTGCGTAACACGCGGATGCCGCGCACCTGGGCGAGCAGTTCCACTGAACCGTCGGGTGAGCAGTCGTCGATCACGATTACTTCAAAGGGCGTGCGGCTTGCGCAGTCTTGTATCGAGCGCAGGCAGTGCAGCGAATAGTCCACCTTGCCGTACACCGGCACGATGATTGAAACGCAGGGCTGCGCGACCTGTGGCATCTGGATTTGTGCGGCGCGCTCTGGCGTGGCGTTGATGATTGGTGCGATGCTGACCTTGGCGGGCGGGCTCAGGCCGGAGGGTGGCTGTGCAGCTTGCTTGAGTTGTAACCAGCGTTGATAGGCGCTGGTGTTTTTGAGCGGCCCAGGGAACGTGGAAAACAGCCAATGTGCCAGCGCTACCTTGGTGGTGCGTGCTAGCGGCACGCGGCGGTAAAGCGTTTGCAGGCTGCGCGACAAGCTTTGGCGGATGGCGCTGTGGCTGGATGCGGCGGGCTGTGGCGAGCTTGGCGGCGACGGTTCGGATACGATTGGTTCAGGTGCTATTGGTTCGGGCAGTGGGAAGGCGGCGCTGGTGGTTTGTGGCGCGGGGGTGGCCTCGATGTTTTGCCCGGCCAGCGCACGCCGCGTGGCGTCGAGGTAGGCGTGGCCGTAGTCCTGATCGGGTTCGAGATGGCAGCCTTCGCCCCATTCGTTCCAGGCGTTGATGAACAGCAAGCGCTCATCGCCGCCCAGGTGCTGGCGCGTGTAGGCCAGCGTGCGCGCGAGCCAGTCTTCGTAATGCGCCGGTGTCGAATTGACGAAAATCAGGCTGTTATCTTGCCGGCGCGCGGTGTTGTCCCAGCGTGGCATGAGGCAGCGGAAACGGGGATAGGCAGGCGCGGCTTGCCTCAGCGCGCGTTCGCTCACGCGGCGGATGTCGATGATGTTGCCGGTGAAGTTGGGGTTCAGCAGCCGATCGCGGTAGGCGCTGTTGAGGTTCCACTCCATGAGGGGCGTGTCGTGCGGCGGAAATTCCACCGCAGCATCGAAGCCATAGGGCGTGGGATCGGTGGTTCCAAAACTTTGCACGGCAACGAGATAAGGATCTTCGATGCCCGCCAGCGCGCATTCCTCGCGCCAAAGCTGCACCGCGCGCGTTACCTCGGGAATGATGTCGATGCGGTAGATCAACAGCAGTGGGCGGCCATCGACGCGAATGTAGTGTGTATTCTGGAAATGCGGGAACAGGCTGCGGATGAAGTGGCAATGATCGTCGTCGCTGTGTTTTTGACCG
>JAIRJU010000016.1 GCA_031260485.1 Pseudomonadales bacterium
CTTGAGATCCCTCGGGTTCATGCCGGCGGCATCGGCTTTCAGACCTTCGTTCAGAATGGCCTGGGCCAGCACGGTGGCGGTGGTGGTGCCATCACCGGCCTGGTCGGAGGTCTGGGAAGCGACTTCCTTCACCATCTGCGCGCCCATGTTTTCAAATTTGTCTTTCAGGGAGATTTCCTTGGCGACGGATACCCCGTCTTTGGTGACGGTGGGCGCGCCGAAGGATTTGTCGAGCACGACGTTGCGGCCTTTGGGGCCGAGGGTCACTTTAACCGCGTCTGCCAGGAGGTTTACGCCTTTCACCATTTTCTGGCGGGCGCTGTCACCGAATAGTACGTCTTTTGCCATTGTCAGATTCCTGTCTTGCTATCAATGTTGGGGAGGAGGTGGAGCAGAGGAGAGGCTGATATCGCTTAGCCTTCGAGCACACCGAAAATTTCGGCTTCGCTGAGGATGAGCAGTTCTTCGTCGCCAACCTTGACGGTGTTGCTGGCGTATTTGCCGAAAATCACTTTGTCACCCACTTTCAGATCAACCGGTTTGACGGAGCCGTTGTCGAGGAGGCGGCCTGGGCCTACGGCCAGCACTTCACCCTGCGCCGGCTTCTCTGCGGCGGAACCCGGCAGCACGATGCCACCTGCGGTTTTGGTTTCTTCTTCCTTGCGCTTTACCACTACGCGGTCTTGTAATGGACGAATCTTCATTGCTTGTGTCTCCAACGTTTATCTAACGCTTGTGCGGGCCGCAAATCCGGCCCAGTTTCGACGACCTCAGGGCAAGGAGCGCGCTCCCCCCAGTTTGGTAGCCCATAGATGGGAGAGGGGGGGAACGATTTCAATGCCTGCAATAAAAAAATTGTCACTTCTGGTCAGGCGGGTCATCGTGCTGGGAGGCCGATGGCGGCAAGGGGCGCAGCGGGTCGCCTTCGCGGGTGAATTCGCCTTCATAGAATTCGCCGCCGCCGCGCGGCATGGAGCCGCCGCGAAAGGTGTAAGTCGTGGTGAAGCCAAAACCGCCCAAGCCCATGGCGCGCAGGCGCCCCGATTGCAGCAGCCAGTGCACCAGCGCCCGGCGCAAGGGCGGCACCACCAGTGCCAAACCCACGATGTCGGAGAGAAAACCAGGGAGCAGCAACAACAGGCCCGCGAGGGCCAAGAGCACGCCTTCGGCCAACTCTTGCGTGGGCGCCTCGCCCTGCTTGAGACGGCTCTGAGCACGCGTCAGCGTGGAGAAACTTTGCTTGCGCAACAGCGCCACACCCGCGATACCGCCCAGGAACAACAGCGCGATCGCCGGTAGCGCGCCGATGGCTCTGCCCACCACGATGATGAACCACAGCTCCACGATGGGCGCTAGCAACAAAAGCAGGAATAATCCGCGCATGACACCTTCCAGAAAAGCAGCCACCACCGGCCAAAACTTCCAGATGAGGGCGGATTCAGGGGGATCAAGGCGCAAGCGCCAGAGCGCCGCCCAGAACCGCGTAGCTCAAGCTCGCCCCGATTTCAGCCTGCGCGAAGAAATCTGGCAGTGGGTGGCGGCCATTCCGCCGGGGTGCGTCGCCACTTACGGCCAGATCGCGCGCCTGGCCGGTTTTCCCCGCCATGCCCGCTACGTTGGTGCCACGCTCAAGCATTTGCCCAAAGGCACCGCCTTGCCTTGGTTTCGCGTGCTGCGCGGCACCGGAGAATTGGCGTTTGCGCCAGGCAGCGCGGGCTATCGCACCCAGCGCCGCCTGCTCGAAGCCGAAGCAGTGACGTTCACCGGCGGCAAAGTACCGCTACGCAAATTCGGCTGGACCTTGTAATCGCCACGCTACCTGACCTGGCTCAAACACAAGGCCACTGCTTCTTGTTAGCTTGCTGCCACGCCAACCAGGATGGTAGAGGCTGCGTTATATCTCGGCAGTAGCAGAGTAGTAACGGCAAGAGCAGTAGCGGCAAAAGCGCCGTAGGAGAGTGTCATGGATTACGCCCTTCCCTTTTCCCGTATCAGTAGCGCCGACCATGACAAGGTCGGCGGCAAAAATGCCACTCTTGGCGAGTTGGCCCACGCACTCGCCGCCACCGGCATCCGCATTCCCGACGGCTTCGCGCTGACCGTCGCCGCTTATCACGATTTCCTCACGCATAACCAACTGGCCGCACCGCTGCAAGCGGCTCTGGCGAGCCTCGATCGCACCACGCTGTCCAACCTGGCCGAGGTCGGCGCCGCCTGCCGCGCGCTGGTATTACGCGGCACGCTGCCCGAGGCGCTGCAACATGCCATCGGCGACGCCTATGAGGCCCTGTTTCCCGGCGCTGCCGTGGCGGTAGCGGTGCGCAGCAGCGCCTCCATCACGAACCTGGCGTCAGCCAACATTGACGACGCTCAGCACGATAGCTTTTTGAACGATAATTTTTTGAACGACGGTTTTTTGAACGATAATTTTTTGAACGATAGCTTTTTGAACAACAGTTTTTTGAACATCCAAGGCACGCCAGCGCTGCTGACAGCGGTGCTGCACTGCTACGCCTCGCTGTTCAACGACCACGCCATCCACTACCGCGTGGAACACCGCATTCCGCATGAGCAGGTGGCACTGTCGATCGGCGTGCAACGCATGGTGCGTGCCGACCTCGGCAGCGCGGGCCTGGCCTTCACCTGGGATCCAGAAAGCCGCAACCGCAATGTCATCTACCTCAGCTCCAGTTGGGGTCTGGGAGAAAACGTGACGCGCGGCACGGTGACACCCGATGTGTTCTACCTGTTCAAGGCGGGCCTGGGCAAGGTGGCGCGCCCCATCGTGCGGCGGCGGCTGGGCGCCAAGGAACAGCGCCTGGTCTACAACCCGCAAGGGCCGCAGCCCACGCTCAACGCCCCCACCAAGGCCACCGAACGCAGGGCGTGGTCGCTGGCCGATGACGACATCACCACGCTGGGCCTGTGGTGCCTGGCCATCGAACAGCACTACGGCTGCCCAATGGCCATCGAATGGGCGCGCGACGGCGAGAGTGGCGAACTCTTCATCGTGCAGGCGCGGCCGGAAATCCCCCCTCGCCTCGACACCACGCCAGCCGCCGAGCTAGCCACCAAGTATTCCACCTGCACCCGCCCGCTGCTGATCCTCTCCGACCCCGACCAGGCCCTGCATCTGGCGCACGCCCCCAGCCAGGGCGTGGGATTGTTGCGGACGGAATTCATCATTACCCAACACCTGCGCGTGCATCCCATGGCCTTGGTTCACTTCGATCTCTTGAGCGACGCCCGCGCGCGGCTGGCCATTTTGGAACTCACCCGAGGCTTTGCGGACAAGCGCCGCTATTTCAGCCAAACCCTGGCGGAAGCCGTAGGGTTGGTGGCGGCGGCGTTTCATCCGCGAGATGTGCTGGTGCGCATGAGCGACTTCAAAACCAACGAATACGCGCAACTCTTGGGCGGCGCCCAATTTGAACCCGAGGAAAAAAACCCGATGCTCGGCTTTCGCGGCGCCTCGCGTTATTACCACCCGCGCTACCGCGCTGGCTTCGGCTTGGAGTGCGAGGCAATGCGCATGGTGCGCGATGACATGGGGCTGACCAACGTAAAGCTAATGATTCCGTTCTGCCGCACCGTGGAGGAAGGGCGTCAGGTGCTCTCCACCATGGCCGCGCACGGCTTGCAGCGCGGTGAAAACGGCCTCGAGGTATACATGATGGCCGAGTTGCCCAGCAACGTGATACTCGCCACAGCCTTCGCGGAACTGTTCGACGGTTTTTCCCTCGGCTCCAACGACCTCACCCAGCTCATCCTGGGCATCGACCGCGATTCAGTGCTGATCAAGGATTTGTGCGACGTCAACAACCCGGCAGTCAAACAAGCGCTGACAACCATGATTACGCAAGCCAAAACCGCTGGCATCCCGATCGGGCTGTGCGGCCAGGCGCCCAGCGATCACCCCGATTTCGCCCGCTTTTTGGTGGAACAGGGCATCGACAGCATTTCCTTCACCGCCGACGCGCTGTTCAAGGGCATCGAGAACATTCAAGCGGCGGAAGGCAATGTCACGCCCTGCTGCCGCAAAGCGCCGCCATCACTGTCCACGTAGTTACTGTTCACGTAGTTGCAAAACATACGCCGTCAGCACGTCGATTTCGGCAGTGCTGAGAACCTCCCCTTGCGCGGGGCATTGTGATTCAGCGCCGCGGGTGATGACCATGCGGATGTTCATCATGGAATCGCCGTGCTGCCAGTAGCTGTCCGTCAGGTTGGGCACACCCCTGATGAGATCGCCCTTGCCTTCCGGGCCGTGGCATTCGATGCAGTGCGCTTTGAACAAGGGCTCCGCAGCGCGGGCGGCTTTTTCAAATTCCGTCGTCCCCGTGGCAGCGCTGCCGATGGGACGGCCCGCGGCCATGGATTGCAGCAAGGCCACCATCGTCCCCAGTTCCATCTCGCCCATCTCGTTGCCGTGCTTGGGCATCACGCTGTGACGGCCCTGCGTGATGGTGGTGCGTATCGCGGCAACAGAATCGCCGTAATTGAACACGGCCAGCGCAAGATTCGGCGTGTCTCTGAGCGGCTTGCCGCCCTCGCCGCCATGACAACTGACGCAGCGCGCCGCAAACAACTCCCGCCCCAGCGCTACCGCCTCCATGTTCGCCGCCAACGCGGCGGCATCCTGCCCTGCGAAAACCTCAGCGCGACTACGCAATTCAGCCAACTGCTGCTCCGTTACCACGGGCTTGCTGTCGCCGCCACACGCCGTCAACCACAGGCTCGTCAACAAAACCGCAGCCTTGGCGTAAGCACGAACCGCGCGAATGGAAACAGCAAGGGAACCGACAGACCAAACCAACTTGCGCATGTAAAACCTACCTCGGCATCAACTTAACGCGCCGCACTATATACGGAATCGCCGCGGCACGCATTGATGCGACGCAAGCGTGGGGAGGCCGCAGCCGCTGACTGTGCTGGAGTGTTGTGATTTTGCTGGTTGCCTTTGCCAGTGCTGACGATGCTATAGCCGCTCGAAAGATTCGCGCCATTGGTGTCATAAGCTGGGTAGGTTGAGCTGAGTATGGCGAAGCTCAACATACCGTTCTTGAAGAAATAAAGAAGTAGACTCATGTTGTGAGCGAGCCGTAATGATTAAATATCAGACTCACTGTTCAACAACACTTCCCGAGGCAACACATAAAGTCCCATCAAAATGGATGAGATAGCGCCCAAGAAAAAATATTCGATGAAGTGCCCACTAAACAAAGCATTAACCGCAGCAATCACGCTTTTTATCTCGGGGTCAGGTTTTGGCCAAATACGCATAGCCCACAAAAAAGCACCAAGGCCGCCGCAAGCAAAAACAAAAATTAAGCTTATAGTTTTTTTTGATCTTTAACAAAGAGTAAATAATTGACAACAAAAAGGCAGGAATTCCATAAGCAATTACCGCAAATAACGCACAACCAAGGGGAAATACTAAAAACCCCCATAAAAAAATAAATATATCTTTCTTAAAGCCTTCAGATAAAACTACACCTCCCCCCATAAAAAGCCCAAGAACAGCCCCTGCGATCCCTGGGCATAGAGAAAATCCAACCAGCACCCTCTTGTAGGGATATGCTCTCATGGTCCACACCCCTGATCGGCGGAATAACCAAGCAATTTACAGCCAAACTGAACGCGAGATTTGTAGTCAATAATATTAATTCCACCTGGTTGCCCTTGTTTTTCAAGCTTTGATCCTATTAAAGTGCTTGTGTCTGTAATGTAATTAGAAGCCTTAGTAAAAATATCCTTGTTCAACAAGTATTGTTCATGGACGGGTTGTAACACCTTCTGCTCAGCACGAAGCTGATTGATATCCCAGGCAATTGAGTCAGAGGTGCCGTTGTTGTATAGATCTTTGAAATTATCGAAGCCAGAATTCATCAAAGTATTGCCCGCTACGCTGCGCCATGTATAAATATCTACAAAATGGAGCCCTGCGGTAAGAAAAGAACCAACGGCAAATGTCAAGGCTGAGAAATTCCCATCAGCCCCCAACCCAGTCCAGGCCGCACGCGATACAAATTCCGCCCCACCAAACCACTTAGCCCCAGACCCAAGATTCAACTGATACTTATTCATCGCCCCAAAAAAATCCGCTTTCTGGTCAATGGTGTTGTAGTACAACGTAAAATCTTCTTTGGCATTTAGGCC
>JAIRJU010000032.1 GCA_031260485.1 Pseudomonadales bacterium
CCACTCGTTGTCGATGTCGATGATGGTGCCGGTGACGATGGAACCGGTCTGCATATCCAGATCTTTGAGGCTGGCTTCAAACAGGTCGGCAAAGCTTTCGCCAAAAGCGTGGTGAGGGGTGGCGTGGTGGGTGGAGAGGTTGTCGCTCATGTGTGTTTTCCTGTGGCGGCCACGGTGTGGCCTGCCGTTTTCCGCACGCCAGCAGTGCGGGGGGTTGGTTCATGAAACCTGGCAGTAGCTGGCCCCTGCCAGGGAGTAAATCACGTATGGGTAGCGAATCAGGCGCCGCGTAGTCCCAACCTTGCATCGACGTGCTGGCAAGCCAGCGCGAACACGGCATCGGCTGTCAGCGTGTCGGTATCGACGATGATGGCGTCTTCCGCTGGCCTGAGCGGCGCCACGGCGCGTGTCGAATCGCGTTCGTCACGCGCCTGGATGTCGCGCAAAAGGCTGCGCAGGCTAACATCAACCCCCTTATTTATCAACTGCTTATAGCGCCTGTGGGCTCTTTCTTCGGCGCTGGCGGTGAGGTAGAACTTCAGCGCCGCATCGGGGAACACCACGGTGCCCATGTCGCGGCCATCGGCGATCAAGCCAGGCGGCTGGCGGAAATCGCGCTGCCGCTGCAACAGTGCTGCGCGCAGTTCGGGGATGGCGGCCACTATCGACGCCTTGGCGCCGCTTTCCTCCAGGCGCACCTGGTCCGAGATTTCCGCGCCATCGAGCACGATCGAACCGGCGAAGCGCGTGGCAAACGCCACGTCCATACGCGCGGCAAAGGCGCAAAGGCCGGCGGTGTCGGTAGGGGCAATGCCCGCCGCTTCAGTGCCGAGCGCGGTAATGCGGTACAAGGCGCCGCTGTCGAGAAAATGCCAGCCCAGATGCCGCGCCAGACGCTGCGCCAGCGTGCCCTTGCCGGTGCCGCTGGGGCCATCGACCGTGATGACCGTTTCAACTCGCATGAGCAACACTCAAGCCCAGGCCGCACTGACGCGCCAGATCGGCGAAACCAGGAAAGGAAGTGGCAACGTTATTGCAATCCAAAATCGTGATCGGCGCCGTGGCCCTGAGCGCCGCCATGGTGAAGGACATGGCGATGCGATGATCGCCGTGACTGTTGATGACGCCGCCGCCGAGCGCGCGCTGCCCTTCTATGACAATGCCATCCGGCGTCACCGCGTGTTTGACACCGAGTACCGCCAGGCCATCCGCCATGGTCTGAATACGATCGCTCTCCTTCACGCGCAATTCTTCCGCGCCGCTGAGCACGGTGGTGCCCTCCGCGCAGGCGGCGGCGATGAAGAGCGCCGGGAATTCGTCGATGGCGAGCGGCACCTGGTCTTCGGGGATGCGCACGCCTTTGAGCGGCGCGTAGCGCACGCGCAGATCCGCCACCGGCTCGCCGCCGGCTTCGTATTCGCGCAGGGTGTCGATATTGGCGCCCATCAGCTTGAGGATATTGAGCACGCCGATGCGCGTGGGATTGATGCCAACATGGCGCAGCACGATGTCGGCACCAGGGCAGATGCTGGCGCCCACCAGGAAAAATGCGGCGGAGGAAATGTCGGCAGGCACGTCGATGTGGCACGCGTGCAGGCGGCCACCGCCGCGAATGCGCACTTCATTGCCGCTCGACAGCACCGGATAGCCGAAACCGCGCAACATGCGCTCGGTGTGATCGCGGCAAGGCGCGGGTTCGAGCAGACGGGTTTCGCCTTCGACGTTCAAGGAGGCGAGAATCAAGCAGGAGTTCACCTGCGCACTCGCCACCGGCATCACGTACTCACTCGGCGGTAGCGCAGATGGGCGAATCTCGATCGGACAAAAGCCGCCTTCGCGCAAGGTGATGTTGGCGCCCATGGTTTTCAGCGGCTCGGTGACGCGCCGCATCGGCCGCTTCGACAGCGAACTGTCGCCGGTCAGCACGCTGGCGAAACGCTGCCCGGCGAGCAAACCCGCCAAGAGCCGCATCGAGGTGCCGGAATTACCCAGATAGAGCGGCGCCGCGGGCGCTTTCAAACCGTCGATGCCCGCGCCCTGAATCACCACCTTGCCCGGCGCCGGGCGCTGAATATCCACGCCCATGTCGCGGAAGGCTTGCAGCGTGGCGAGGCTGTCTTCGCCTTCGAGAAAACCTTCCACCGTGGTGAGGCCATCCGCCAGCGAACCCAGCATGATCGCGCGATGCGAGATGGATTTGTCGCCTGGCACGCGGATGTCGCCGCACAGCGCCCCGCCGGGATTCACGCTAAAAACGAGATCGTGTTGTTCTTGCTGGCTCATGAGTAAACCTTGTGTGATACGTCGTAGGGCGGGGCTTGCCCCGCCATTTCTGGTTGATCATTCTTGATTGGTCATTCTTGATTGGCCATTACGCGGTACAGCGGATCACGCTTGCCCAGTGCCCATATTACTATGCTTGTGACACTTGCTTGGCAGCCGCCGCCTGCATGAATTCGAGAAACTGGCCGCGTGATTCGCGCGCGCGCTGGCAGAGGGCGAACAAGGCGTCGGCGTCCTGCGTCAAAAGCGCCTGACGCACCGCCTTGAGATCGTCCAGAAAGCGATCAAGCACCGCCACGGTGGCGGCGCCGTTGCTGAGGAAGATGTCGCGCCACATCGTCGGATCGCTGGAGGCAATGCGGGTGAAATCCCGAAAACCGCCCGCGGCATAGCGAAAAATTTCCGCGCTCGTGCCCTGCTGCGACAAAGTATCCACCAGCGCAAAGGCCAGCAAATGCGGCAAATGGCTGGTGGCGGCCAGCACCGCATCGTGGTGTTCCACCGCCATGTCCACCACCTCGGCGCCACACAGCGTCCACAGCTCGCGCACCTGTGCCAGCGCATCCGCATCGGTATGCGCGAACGGCGTCAAAATACATTTACGGCCCACAAACAGTTCCGCGAGCGCGGCGCCATAGCCGCTGCGTTCAGAGCCCGCGATGGGATGGCCCGGCACGAAGCGCGGCGGCACCTTGCCAAACACCCGCGCCGCCGCCGCCGCCACTTCGCGCTTCACGCTGGCGACATCCGTGACAATCGCGTGCTCGCTCAGCGCAGGCTTGATCTCGCCCAGCGCCGCTTCGATCGACAACACCGGCAAGGCCAGCACCACGAGGTCGGCATCCGCGCAGGCGCTGCGCGCATCGAGCGCATACGCGGCGATGCTGCCTTCGCGCAGTGCTTGCTGTAATTGCGCCTCGTCACGATCCACCGCCGTGATCTGGCCGCCGCACCCGGCGCGGCTGAGCGCGCGCGCCAGCGAACCGCCGATCAGCCCGAGGCCCACAATGACGATCTTGCTTTGTGCCAAGGTCTTCATAGCCAAGGTCTTCATACAGGCTGCCTCGCCGCGGGATAAGAACCCAGCAATTTTACTTCCATCGACACGCGCCCAAGCTCCTCCAGCGCCGCGCTCATCCGCGCGTCGTCGCGGTGGCCATCGACATCGACATAGAACGAATAACTCCACGCCGCCTTGCGCGAAGGGCGCGATTCCAGCTTGCAAAGATTGATGCCATGGCGGTGAAACGGTTCCAGCGCCCGCAGCAGCGCACCCGGCTCATTGCGCACCAGAAAGAACAGCGAGGTTTTGTCGCAACCGCTCAGCGGCGGATGGGCGCCGTGCGCCAGGCTGAGAAAACGGGTGGTGTTGTCGTGCGCATCCTCGATGGAGCTCGCCACTACTTCGAGATCATAAAGCGCCGCCGCGGTGCGTCCGGCGATGGCGGCCACGCCCGCTTCGGTCGCGGCCAGCCGGGCGGCTTCGGAATTGCTGCTCGCCGCCACTTTCTCCACGGCAGGGTAATGGCCCTGCAACCACACGCGGCACTGGCCCAGCGCCTGCGGATGCGCACGGATCAAGCGAATGTCGCCCTCCCGCGTGCCTGGCTGTGCCAAGAGGCAATGGTGTATCGGCAGCAACCATTCGGCCTGAATGGTCAGCGGCGTGGTAAACAGCAAATCGAGCGTCAACGCGATCGCGCCTTCGCTGGAATTTTCCACCGGCACCACGCCAAAAGCAGCGTGGCCACGTTCAACAGCGGCAAACACCGCAGGAATATCGGCCACCGGCAATAGCTCCACTTCCGCACCGAAACCCTTGAGGGCGGCAGCATGAGAGTAGGAACCGGCAGGGCCCAGGTAGGCTACTACCTGGCGGGTGGGGTGGGTATTGAGGGTTTCTAAGTTCATGACAGAGTGTTTATCGTGTAAATGGTGCTGACTCTCACCAATAATAGAATCGAATCGAGGTTGGTGTCGCCATCGGACGCTATTGTCAGCGTATTACCAGCGCTGATCTGTGTGTTGCTGTTACTGATGCCTTGGCCTTGGTCCTTACCTTGGCTGCCGCCGCTGGCGTTCAACAGTGAAACCGCTCTCTGAGGGCGGCGCTGAGGCTGATCGCAGCGTCAATCCCGGCGCTTTGGCTGCTGGCGTTGCGTTGGGTGCTTGTGGTGTTTTGCGCGGCTAATAAATTGATGGCGCCCTCGGCCTCGAGGGTGACGTCATTATCGGCGTTAATGTGGCTGCCTTGGATGGTGAGGGCCGAGTCTTTCCCTGCCCCGGCGGCTTGAATCGTGATGTGCTGGCCTACGATAGTGGACGCGGTAGCGGTGTTGCGTTGTTGGCTGATCGTACTTGCGCTTTCCGTGCGGCCTACCGTGAACGACAGGCTGACGTTCGCCGGATTGGCTTGGGTGGCATCTACGGCGTTTTTGACCATAAGTGCTGTTGTGGTGCTTCCCCAAACGGCGTTGAATAACAGCGTGAAAATTAGCGGAATTAGCATCGCAAATTCAATTCACCAATCCCGAACAAAACCTGGTGTCATATTCTTGGCAATGCCAGTATCTGGATCGAGAATATAGTCCCGAGACAGCGAGCCGGATAACCAAATCGT
>JAIRJU010000072.1 GCA_031260485.1 Pseudomonadales bacterium
CGGATTTCCCCGAAACCTTCGTAATCGTGGATGGCCCATTCTTCGGCCCCGGCGATGGGGGAAGCGGCGAGCATGTCGCGGACTTCGTTTTGCAATGCTTCCGGCTCTTGTGCGGCATCAAGCCATGCGCCATGCAGGATGCCGTTGTTGTAGGCGGCAAGGCAGGCAACGTAGATGCGGGGTTCCATATCGGTGCTGGTGGTGGTGGTTCTCATGGTCGTTACTCCTGACAAAGATTGGTCGTTGAAGGAAAACCGCACACCGGATTCCTAGATTCGGAAGCCCAGCCTTTCGGCTGTTCGGTGCGGTCGGCACGAAGAACCCGGTCGGTCTTGTTGCCACCGTCTTTCCTGAGTTCATCGCCCGCGACGGTCAGGAGCGCGCGCCGGTGGGCGGTCAAGGAGGCAAGCGCGGGGTTGGTGCGGCCCGCAGCCGCAGGCGAGGACACGGCCACGCGCGCCTTGACGGGCCACGGGCGCGGGCTACAGTCGCGTCAGAAGGTGATGAAGTCAGGAAAGACGGATGGCAACGGCCACCCTGTTATGCCGCCGACCGCACGCAAGCGAAGCGCGCAGGCCCGAAGCGGGAATCGGGCCGTAGGCGTCAGCGATGAAAGCCCGCAGGGGCAAGACACGCGCCGCGTGGCTTGATGCGCCGCACGCCAGCGCGACCGGCAGCGCCGGGGACGCACAGCTATCTCAACATGCGTAAAGGTTTTTGGCTTTCAATTCAGGGGAAGCCACGGCACAGATAGAATCACCTGCATACCCCGACACCTTGCACTTTGGGGGGTAGTGTCGGCGGGTTGGGTGAAGGCGTGAGGTATGGGTGGTCACTACCCAGAATGGAGCCGCTAAGGTTGCTGCTGAACGCAGCCTGCAAAGCCCGTTGCATGTCCGGCGAAAGAAGGGGGGTGCAGGTGTTGGAAGCGGCAGGCGATGACGGGCCAGGTGCCGCAGCCTGTGATGATGGCGCAAGCGTGGATGCCAGCGTATCCGCCAATTCAATCGCGGGCAGCTTGTTCACCTGCGCTATCGGC
This sequence comes from Pseudomonadales bacterium, assembly GCA_031260485.1. Classification (GTDB taxonomy): domain Bacteria; phylum Pseudomonadota; class Gammaproteobacteria; order Pseudomonadales; family Pseudohongiellaceae; genus CAILUG01. The sequence goes on from JAIRJU010000072.1 coordinate 1,040, forward strand.
ACATGGTGTTCAACAAGGTAATCGCGCGCTTCCTGCGCGGCAATCTTGCCGTCATGGTTTTTATCAACCGCCGTCAACTGATTGGGCGTAACCCCTTTTTCGTCCAGTTCGTATTGCAGCTTGGCGTTATTGTCCTCAAACCAGTCAACGGTACGGTGCCCGGCTTTGGAATCGACTAGCTGGCTTCCCATATTGACCAGTCCGGTAATAAGGCCGCCCTGCTTTGAAACATGCGTAACGTAGGTCACATCGTGAACCAGACCAACGCCGAGATTAGCTATGCCAGCGGCGCCCGCAACGGCCAGCGAACCTACCGTTACCGTGAGCGATGCGCCGCCGGTCACGGGCGCAACTACGGCGGAGCCGCCCGCGACTACCAGCGAACCAACTGCGATACCTTGCGTAAGCGTGGTGCCTGCATTGAGGGTTTGGTCAATCCAGTTCTGATGGCTGTTGTTTTCGGTGATGTTCTTGAACCCATCCGCCACCCCCGGCAATGCGCTGTTAGCCAGCCCGTGCAATCCTGCCTGCGCTATGTCGTGCGCGTTGCCATCGTTGGCTTTGGTGAGAACCATCTCATAGACCGGGCCGATAGCCAATTGCCCGATAGCAAAGCCCATGCCGATTTTCCCCGGTAGGGCGACTCGTTCAGGCGGTAATTCGGGAACGGCGGGGGCCGGTAACTTTGTTTCAGGCACAGGTGAAGGTGTCTGGGCGCGCTCGCCTTGCGGGACAAGAATGGGATTGGGATTCAGTTGCGGGCCATGCTCGTGTTGGGAAACGAGAATGGGGACAGGATTTTGATGGGCAACATTTTCGACTTGCGGCGTTACCGTTTGCCGTATCGAGACAGGAGCAACGGATATGCCCATGCGCTGCCTGAACGCCTCAACTGCCGCACGCCCTTTGTCATTGAGCAACGGGTCAAGATTTCCCTCGACTGCCGCGCGGTCATGGATGACCCTAATTTCATCGCGTTTTTGAGCATACAGTTTTTCTTCTTCAGGCGTTTGATCTCGCTGTTCCAGTTTTGCACGTCTTTCAATTTCTTGCATTTCCTCATAGAGTTTGTGAGTGCTGTTAGAGGCTTCCAGCATACCTTTATGCTCAACGCGTAATTCAGCTAAATGACCATTGTTCAGGCGAATTTTTGCGTTCTCTGCGCGAAAGAGCGTATCCAAAGGTTCAGCGAACTGGTCTTTTAACTGCTCGACCTTGAAGGGTGGGCGCTGCGATAAATCTTTGCGTAAAATATCTGCTTGTTGCGCAGTATTTACAACAAATCGACCACGCACCAGATCGGAAATCTCTGCCGCATTTCCTTCATAATCTGCATTGATTTTTGAAAGCGCCCGGTCGCGGGTTTTTAATGGCCCTTGCTCAAAAACCACCCCTTCAAATACGCCCGGATAACGTGTTTTGAGTTGGGTGAGGTATTCATTCATTTGAGCCGCATAAAGCGGCTGGCTTTCTTTTGCTTGTTGGTAAAGCGCATCAAAATCGGTGATGCGTTGCTCTGGTTTTTTGACATTCGCCATGAAAGGCTACCGTCCTCTGCCGTCTTTCACGGGAGGAAGCCGCACGTAATCTCTTACATGCTGCCTGAACTCTTCTTCTCCGAGCGGTGTAAAATCCACCTCATCTCTTTCAAGTTTACTAATAAGAGTAGCATCGGGCACTAGCGAACCGGGCTTATCACCCGGACGCCGCGCACCGTAGCGGTTACCGTCATGGCTCACCAAAAAAGCTACGGGTATTCTGTTACCCATCAAATAATATTCGCAATGGTGTAAGCGATCGTTCGGTTTCAGGTCATCAAAATCAGGCATTGGTTTTCCTCCAGATGCTGCATACTTCTTTTTCTTCAAGTCCGCCGTTTGGAACGACACATCATCCAGCTTCCCGGGGTAGCGATTCCTGAGCGCTGCGAGATAGGCATTCATCGCCTCATCGAAAACTGGCTTGCTTTCTTCGGCTTGCCGGTAAAGCGCGTCAAAATCGGTGATGCGCTGTACTGCCCTGTCACCACCAGCCATAAAGCCTAACTACGGCCTTTCATGATTTCTTGATATTTCTCCCGCTGCTCAGCCAAATATTTCTCGTAGCTGCGTCTGCTTTCATCCGAAAGCGTGACTTTTCTCGGCACATAATCCGCTAGGCGTTGCCTGAATTCTTCTTCGCCGATTTTTACAAATTCATCTTCATCCTCTCCGAATTTGCTCATCATTCGTGGATTATGCGCGAGTGAGCCTTGCTCCTCACCCGGCCAGCATGCGCTATAGCGACCATTGGCGGGCCATGACCCATGCCCTTCGTCATGCCCCACCAGAAAGCACACCGGAATATCCCCAGCGTATAAATAATAGTCCAACCGCTTGAGCCGGTCGCCATCCTCTTTTTCTTCTTTGATGATGCGAGCCACTGAAGCCTCTGCCTTTGCGCGAAATGCGTTTTTCGGCTCATTGTTCGATTCTTCGGTCATTGTCGTTGCTTCCTGTGTTTTCGGATCACTCATATATTTGCCTTTCTCACTATCGGACGAAATGGTTAATTATTCGTTAGTAATTTTATACGGATTATTCATAGCCAAAACAAGGCATCGGAAACCGGATGGGCCGAATGTGCCAATCCGCTTCCCTCTCAAGCGCCGCCATCCTCGCGCGTAATGGCTTCAATAAACCCCTTGCCCGTCACCGTTGAAGCGAAAGTAACCCGCCTTCCCTGCCAGCTTGTAAGGTCATTACCCGCCTCATCAACAAACCCATCCCACGCGCTTTCATCGTCGGCATTGAGATTGACCAGCCCCGAACCATTGAAGTTGGCGGCGAACATATCGGTACTGCCACCTTTGGCTTCGCGGGACTGGAACAGGAACCGCGCGCTGGCCGGGTCATTGCCGGACAACACCGGGCGGCCCGTGGCGGGCGATAGCCAAACGTCATCCGGGTAACGGATGCCTTTGCGTATCACCATGCAGTAAGGCGAACGATACACCGGGTGGCGATGGCGATAGGCCACGGCAATCAGTGCAACGGCGCAGCCATAGCCGTTGCCGATTTCGCCATGTGTCCGCGTGAACAACGCGCCCGAACGCTCCATGAAAGCGGCCAGCCCGCCCCGGCCTAGCAGCGCCTCGGCGCTGAATGTGTCGCCGGGGTTATCGTCCAGCCCTTGCGGATAGGCCATGTCGGTACAGGCGAACAAGCGCACCGCCGTATCGCGTTCCTTGCTTCCGACAATCACTACCCGGCGCGGAAAGAAAATCTCCCATTCCCGCGCCATCCCTTCGAGCGCATCCCCCGATTCGGGAAAGCCGCCCGTCAACGGGCGAAGCATTCCCGCGCTGTCCAGCATTTGCCGGGTGGATTCAAGCCAAAGCAAACGGCTTCCGGCAACGCCTGCCGATTGCACGCCTTCGCCATAGCGGATTTCCTGAAAGCGCCAGTTTTCCGCAACCGGCAACAGGTCAAGGTCGGCATAGCCCAGGTTCGGCAGTTCCGATGCCGCATCGGAGAAGATGCGCCGTGAAGCGGCGGGGGCCAGCGCTTCCGGCAATGGCCCTTTCATTGACCGCTGCAAGCGGCCATTGCGGGCGGCGGCGCGCAGTTGCTTGATTTCATCACGGTAAGTGTCGGCGTTCTTGCCGAACAGTGCGCGTTCAATCGCCATGACGTTGCTTTCGTCGGGCAGATTGAAACCGTTTAGCCAGTTGCTGACGGTGCGCTCCTCCATGCCGGTGAACGAGGCCAGATGACGTTTGGACAACGGCGGCGGGCGGTGGCCCGTGGCATGTTCGACGGGCCGCTCATCCATCAGCCGCCGCAACAGCAAGGCAAATTCAAGTCCGGGGCGTGCGCGTTGCATCAATCGTCATCTCCAAGCGGTGGGCTTTTCCTTTCGTAGTGTCGTCTTTTCCACGGCTGCGCGGTGAGATGCGCTTGCAGCCTCGGCACGGGCTGCCGCATCCGGCAAGCGGGTTTGCCGTGGAGAGAATCCCATGTTTATCAACAAAGAGAAAGTCGTGGCCGGTTTAATCGGCGGGGCCGTGGGCGCACTGGTCGGCGGTGTCATCGCCGGGCCGGTGGGCGCAGCGGCGCTGGCAAAACTCGGCGCACGTTACGGCGCGAACCTGAAAGAGCGTCGCCCGACACCGCCACCTGCCCCAAGCAAATGAAACCCATGCGTGCGTCGCCGCGCCGCGGTAGCGCACGCCCATTTTTTGAAGGAGACAACCCCATGATTCAGACAACCTGCCCCCGCTGTGGGGAACAGGCCGCACCAATGGAGCGCGGCCTCACCAAGCAAATCGCCGGACGCTGGCTCAACGAGCGGGCGGCAGTGGGCCACCCCAACCGGCATGTGCAAACGGTTTTTGCACTCTGCGCCGTGGGCCTTGAAGCCTATGAGCGCATCAACGGCCACAAGCGTTGCAACAACCCGGAGTGCGGCCATGTATTCCAATGACACCACCACGGGTTTGTACGATGCCGCAAGGCTCACCTTCTGCCCTTGCTGCGGCAGTGATGACTACGCATCCAATCTGCTGGATGAAGCGCCCTACATCGAAGCGGCACAGGCCGCGCCGATGTTGCGCTGGTTCGGCGCGAACCAGCTTGCCGCCGAACTGCTGCACCGTCTGGCTACGGTGCAGATAGCCAATTTCCTGCGCCCGCGCTGGTTGTGCCTTGTCTGCGGGGTGGCGTTCCATGGCTGAGGATTGGTTCACCCGCAGTTTTGGCAACGCCGTTGCCGACATTCGCCAGCGGGTAGTTGAACGCGGCTGGTTTGGCGAGGCGGTCACGCCACGTTCGCAGACCATCACGCTTGGTTCTTCGTCAAGGGATGCCTCGCACGGCGAAACATTGGGCTGGTTCGAGAAGCATTTTGGCAGAGAACCCGCACGCGACATTCACGGCAACGGGCGCGGCGAACCTGCGCGGGATATTCACGGCAACCACCGGCAACAAACGCGCGGTCACGACCACGACCGCTAATCAATCTTGGAGAAACCATCATGCGACAAGTAGTTAATCTCGACACGCCGCTGTTGCGGCTGTCCACAAACGATTATTTCACCCTGCGCGATGCGTTGCAGGGGGTGAGTGTGTTCGGGGGCATCGGCAGTGGCAAAACTTCCGGCTCGGGCGCGGCGCTGGCGCGTGCTTATTTGCGGGCGGGAATGGGCGGCCTCGTTCTATGTGCCAAGCCGGAGGAAGCCGCGTTATGGCATCGCTATTGCGCCGAAACAAACCGCAGCGCATCGTTGCTGGTCATTGACGGCAACGAGCCGGGGTTCAATTTTATTGCTTACGAGCTATCCCGTCATGGCGCGGCGGGCGTGAACAACGTCATTGATGCCTTGATGCGTGTTCTTGAAATCGCCCGCGCCGCCAGCCCCAATCCGGGGCGCATGGGCGAGTCGTTCTGGGAAGATACAACGCGGCAGATTTTGCGTAATGCCGTACCCGTGTTGTATGCGGCCACTGGCACGGTGCGCATTGCCGATTTGCTGCGGCTGGTGCGCGAAGCGCCCACCTCGCCGGAGCAGATGCGCGATGCGGACTGGCAACAACGCTCTTTCTTCTATGCAATGTTCCGCCGCGCGGCGGATCGTCTCGACGATGCCAGCGGCGAGCAGGCGGCGGCGTATTGGCGACATGATTTCGCCACGCTCGATGCGAAAACACGCGGCAATATCGTTATCTCGCTGACCACGGCGCTTGACCGATTCAATCACGGGTTTCTCAAAACCTTGTTCTGCGAGAACACCACGTTTGTGCCGGAGTTGAGTTTCCACGGGGCAATCCTGCTGCTGGATATGCCTGCATTGACGCGCAACGAAAGCGGCATCATCGCGCAGCAGCTTATAAAATATATGTGGCAACGTGCGGTGCTGGCGCGCAACGGGCTTGCGCCTGCGCATCAGGAACGCCCGGTGTTCTTATATGCGGATGAGTGCCATCTTTTTACGACGACATTTGACGCGGAGTTTCAATCGCTGTGTCGCGGTTCGCGTTGCTGCACGGTGTTTTTGACGCAAAACCTGCCCACTTATTACGCCAAGATGGGCGGTGAAAACGCGCGTGACAGGGTTCATCACCTGCTCGGTAATTTCGCCACCCGGATCTGGCATAACAATGCGTGTGACACCACCAACGAACACGCCGCCAAGACCATCGGGCGCGTGCTGCAACAGCGCGGCAATTACAGCGAGAACGCAGGCAGCAGCGCCAGCTACGGCACCAGCGCGGGCGGCGGCAGCAACCGGGGCAGTAACCGCTCATCCGGGGCCACGGCCAGCATCAGCGGCAGTGGTCAGGGGCCGGGTAGCTCGTGGAGCTACGGCACTACTTCCAGCCGTGGCACGAGTGAAGGCACCAGCAGCAGCTGGGGGCGCAATCACAGCGTCGGCACGTCGCAAGGGGTGAGCCGGGGGTATTCCGAAGCTATGGACTGGCTCATAGAACCCGCTGAATTTGGCCGGATGCTCAAAACCGGCGGCCCCGCTAACGGCAACATCGTAAGCGCCGTGTGGTACTCCGCATCGCGGCGGTTTGAAGAATCGCGCGGTAACGCGCTGCTGGTGGAGTTCCGCCAATGAACATGCCGACACAACAACGCAAGGGGCATCCCGTACTCGGCTGGCTGGTGATTATCGGCATGGGCTGGTTCTTCGCCGCCCATGCCAGCGACCCCGCCTATGCGGCGGCGCTGGGCTGGCTGGTGCTGACGGTCATCGTGGCGCTGCTGGTGCGGTGGGTGAAGTCACGCAAGCGCACGCCGCGCACGCCGAAGGTGCAACCGGTCAGCGTGGCCGTGACCCGGCCCGTGCTGCCGGTGCCGGAGATGCTGGACATCTACCGGGCGCTGCCAGCGCATTGCCTCGACCTGTTCGACGCTGGCGGGCGGCGATAACCGCGCCTGGCCGGTGGCTCCGGCTGCCGACCAAGCGCCCATCAAACAACAACCTGCGCGTTAGGGCTTTCTTAACCGCCGCAATCTATGCTTGCAAAAAGGCTTCCCGCAGGGGTGCACGTTGCGATTAATCGCAACGTATCTGTGCACGCTTCCGGCCTTTTTGCTTCGGGATTTGCGGGGGGCGGGACGCGCGGGGCCACGGGGGTGAGTCATGGCTTTGTTTTCCATGCGCGTGCAGGTCATCCAGCGCTCGGCGGGGCGGTCGGTGGTGGCGGCTGCGGCTTACCGGGCGGGGGAGCGGTTGCAGGATGCGCGCCAGAACATGGTGCATGACTACACGCGCAAGGGCGGCGTGGAGCATACGGAAATCATCCTGCCGCGGAACGCTCCCGGCTGGGCGCGGAACCTCTCGCGCGAGAGTCTCTGGAACATGGTGGATGCGAAGGAGCGGCGCAAGGATGCGCAGACGGCAAGGGAAATCCGCGTGATGATTCCGCGCGAGCTTTCGCCGGAAGCGCGCATCACCATCGTGCGCGAGTTCGTGCTGCGCAACTTTGTCAGCAAGGGCATGGTGGCTGACGTTTGCTGGCATAACGGCAAGGCCAGTGACGGCGGAGACCAGCCGCACGCGCACATCATGCTCACCATGCGCCCGCTGGAAGCGGACGGGTTCGGCAACAAGTCGCGGCATGACATGGTGCCTGACCCTGCGGGCCGCACGCACCCGGACGGGCGGCCAGTGCTGGTGGAAAGCAACCCCGATAGCTGGAACAGCGCCATCTTCTACGAGAAGTGCCGGGAGGATTGGGAGAACACGGCGAACCGGGCGCTTGCGCAAGCCGGGTCGGCGGAACGCATCGACCGGCGCAGTTATTTGGAGCGCGGCCTGTCGCGCTTGCCGGAACCGGCGCTGCGGCTGGCGTTCCACTTGAAGGAACTGCGCGGGGTGATGCAGCAGCGGTTCGGGCAGTTTCAGATGGCGCGGTATTACCGGGGCGTGGAAGCACGCGCGAAGGCGGCGCTTGCGCGGGCCGGCAAAGGGCAAGCGCCGCTGGTGGACATATTGGGCATGACGCGGCGCTTCCATGACTGGATAGACCGGCAGTTGCAGCGCCTGCCGCTGGAACGGGCGCCGCCGCGTGAGCCGCCATCCCGCAGCCTCACCCCAACAATGGAGCGATGACATGAGCGACAACAGACCGTGGGAGCCTGACCCGAAACAGGTGGGCCATAAATGGACGGATATGTTCAACCCCGCCGCGCCTCACAACGGTGAGGCGCGGGCGGCGGCGGAACCGCCGCCGAAGGAATCCGCCGCGCATGACGGCGCGGCGGATGAGTCGCCCGACGCGGCGACCTATCGCCCGTGGCTGGCGCAGCGCGGGCGGGCGCGGCCTGTCCTCATGCTCGGGCTGCGCCGGTTCGAGGCGCGTTCGGGCATGTGGCAGGGCTGGGCCATGCCCTATGCCGGGTTGTATGCCGTCGAATATCTCGGCGGGGGCACGGTCAGTCTCGACTTCGGGGCGCGGCAGTTCGTCATCGAGGGAAGCGGGCTTGACGAGCTGGCCCTGCGCATCCAGCAGGGCGAAGTGACCTGCGTGCAGGAATACGCCGCCGCCGTCTGGCCCACGTTGCCAGCGGGGGCGGTGGTGCGCCGCATTCGGCGCGTGGTGCCGGAGGGGGCGATGATGGGTTAGAGTGTGGCAGCGGGGAACGGTCTACGAAACATCCCCTGCCGTACTCGCTGGGGCGAGATGGCGAACCAGAAACCTAATGCAAACCCTCTGATGGAAGATGTTAATGAAATTTGGCAATAAAGTACTGGAAGGACTTGGTGGGTGGATAAGCAATATAGGTGCGATTATCTCAATTTTATTAACTGTCTCTGTGGCAGTTATAGCAGTTCTGAAATCAGGCAGTACAGAACCAGCCAGTACGCTAGCGTGGACGGTTATTGCCAGCTTAGCAATACTCTTTATATATTTTTTAATTCACTACAAGCTGATTCGAGAACTTTCTAAAGCTAACAATGCTCAGGCCCAGAACATTTTACGTCTTCACCTTAAATTAAAGGAAGCCCAAGAGCGGCTTGGAAAAATCAAAGAGCAACTTGAAGCTGAGAAAAAGAGTACCAACCATCTTCTGTCTGATACCATGATTCAAGTAAGCCGTCAGCGAGGAAAGTTTGATGACCAGTTATTTGAAATGCCATACTTCAATAAGCCAATCGATATGGATAAAACCAGGAAGGCATTGGAAACTCTCCTGCAAAGGCATTGCGACGCAGCAGTGACGGCCATGATTGCGACAAAAGGGGGGTCTGATAGTGATTTTCAAGCAAGCATTAAATTTATGTTTAGAGATAAAAATACTGGAGGCAAATATCACAGATGTTGGGCGCGTTCATCCAAGTCCCATATGGAAAGAAAAGCAAAAGACCAGCTAAATTCTATATTTCTTGTAGATCAGAATAAATGCATGCATGATGTCCTTTATAGGGGTGGTGAAAAATATGCAATTATTGAAAATGTCACTGAATATGTTAGGGCCATGCGGGATGAGCATGGAGATACATATTCATACCCAGATTATTCTTGTTCAAGATATTATAATAATTTGATTATGGTTCCAATATCTGGGCCAACATATAAAAGGTCTATAAAAAGAAAATTTCCCGAAGACATATATCGCCATGTTGACGACAGAGTAAATAATGGTGGAGACATCATTGGATTTCTCTCTGTAGATAGCAAGAATTTCTTGTTTGACATGGATAGAGACCTTGGTACTCTCAAAGAGCTGGCTGCAGAAACGTATTCCGCGTACCAGCAATACGAATTTTTTCGAACAGCACCGTTTGCACGAGGAGCTATTGGCCGACGAAAAGGACAGTCAAGAAGGAAAAAATTTCCCCAAAACAAAAGCGGAGAAGCAACGACGCGAACGGGAGAAGCAACGGCGCGAACGTGATCTAGATGATTTAATCTCACCCCGTCTTTTGCCAGTGAATGGGGAGATGAGTCCATTATCAAAGCTTATTGCCGAAGGGCCTAGCTACCCACCTGTAACAGACGAAGAACTCGAAGAAATCAAGAATAGTCCTATGAGTGCCGAGGCAAGGGCCCTGATAGACTACTTTGATAGCCGAGCACGATACATAGAGAATTGGGTGGCTCGCATTGTTGCCGAGGCTGCTGAGAAAAAAGCCTTGGCAAGCAATGGTGATGCTCCAACGGTAACAGCCGATAATAAACACGCTGATTGTGACGCTCCAAAGCCAGCTTCTAGCTGGCTGAAAAGAATATTAAAAAATGAAAATTCGCAAGACAAGGGCAAAGCCTAGCTGCCTAGCGTAACCGTAATTGCCACGCTGCGTTGCGTTTGATAATCGCGTGAATTGTCATCCCCGCCGCCACATCCCCGCCGATGGCGCGGATTGCGTATTTTTATCCCGCCGGAAACCATTTATTAACCTTTTCCGTGTATTGTTGGTGGTAACTGCTTAACAGTTTGGCCGGATTATTACGAAACCAAGACAATCCATACGCGAAAGTTATTTTTGTGTCATCAGCCATGTACCCGCAACGGTCCACAGACACGCCTTCTGAATCGGTGACGGATGCACCACGCGCCGAATTGCTTGGCAGGGTTGCGGCGGCTGAACTGGAATTGAGCAAGGCGCTTGAAGAACTCAAGCGCAGCGGCGGTGCGCTGGCCGATGGCATGGAGAAGCTGGACGCGCT
>JAIRJU010000096.1 GCA_031260485.1 Pseudomonadales bacterium
GGTTGATAACGCCCTGCCCGCCCGTGCCCATCGTGTCCGAGTGCATACTCATCAAATGCTGTATCGGCGCGAACGCTGCCCAGCCTGGCAGCGTGTTGTAGCTGATGTAGAGCAGGCCGCCCACTTTCAGCTTGCGCTTGGCGAAATCGACGATGTACTCGCGGTTTTCGTCCGAGATCCAACTCCAAATGCCGTGCAGGCCGATGTAATCAAACTCCGGCAGATCATCGCGCTGGCAGAACTCTTCAAAGGAGGAATCGTAAAGCTTGGCATCGGCACCGGACTTTTCCACCAACTCCTGCGCGAACCCGGCCTGGCTGGGGTTGAAGTCTGTGCCATACCACTGCACCGGCGACGCCGCAGCATGAACCGCCGTGGAAACGCCCTGCCCAAAGCCCAACTCGCAGGCCTGGCCCAGCGTGGGCGGCGGCGCGATGCCATTCTGAAGCAGCAGCAAGCGCGCGCGCAGCGGGTTCATTTCTGGGTAATACCCGTAGGTATAGCCAACCTCTGAGACATAACCCGCAGACCAATCGTTTGTGTCAGACATGCGTTCTCCTTAATGGGAAGGGTGAAATCCGGCTATTAAATCAGGGATTCGGAGCGGGGCAAGTAGTAACTATGGACTAGCCGTTAGGCTAGTTAGTTGTAGATAACTACGCGACCCTGAGCATGAAATCCACATGCACGGCGTCGTATGGGAACTCAATGCCGTTCTCGGCATGGCGCAGAATGCCCGCGTTCAAGAGTGCGGATACGTCGCCATGCACGGCTTTCACATCGCGGGAGACGCGCCGTGCGGCCTCTCGGATGGAAACCACACCCGCGCCGGTCAAGGCGCGAAGCAACTCCCAACGCTTGGCGGTCAACACCTGCCACAGAAGCTCAGGCGTGGCAAAGCTGATGCGGGCAGCCTTCTCGCCCTTGCCGGTTTTCCAGGCGCGAGAGAAAGCATCCATTGCATCGTCTAGCGATGCCACCTCAAGAATGACCGTTTTCATTGTTCCACCTCATCACGTCGTTGATGAAATCTGCCTTCAGCGCATCGGGGTTGGTGAATGCGAGCGGAGACTCCACTCCACTCACATGCTTGTGATCGCCCTTGCCTGCTTCGTTGTCAAAGCGCAACACACAAACGCCCTTTACGACATAGGCCAGGCGATACTTGTAATTGTGGGCACAGCCCTTCACGGGCTGCGGAACGCGCCACAGTACCATCTCGGCAAAACCTGCGGCGGTGATGGCGGTGCGGCGGTCAACCAGCAACTCGGCTTTCATGTTGGAGAAAGTAACAACGACCCATTGTGTTGTCAATTACTCCAACAATTGGCGAAAGCTGTTTGAGATTCGCGCCCATCGTGCCCATAGGCCGTGGACCATAGGCAACCGCGCGCCGAAAGTGCGGGCATGTCCCACCACCCACCGCCTCCAGATATCAGCACGATTTTCGGTGAAGTTCTGCACCACTATCGCAGCACGCGGGACATTTCCCAGGAGGAGCTGGCGTTTGAGGCGGGGGTGGACCGCACCTTCATCTCGCGCCTGGAGCGCGGCATCCGCCAACCTACCATCACTACCTTGATCGGCCTCAGCCAGGCGCTCCATGTTTCCGCTGCTGATATGGTGCTGGAAGCAGAGAAGCGCTATTTACAGCAAGTCCAGGAGGCACAGAGTGAAGTCAAGGAAAAGCCGCAGTCCTATACTTCCCGGATGAAACGCCGACCACAAAAGCGCTGAGTGCGCTTTATGGTAATGGACAATCCGAGATGACACTCGCATGTGCATCCGTTTGTGCATACAATACTGCCTATGCAAATCGAATTCGACCCGGATAAAGCGGCGCTGAACCCAATAAATCACGAAGGTGTGACGTTTGAGGAAGCCGCGCCAGTGCTGCTGGACCCCTATGCACTGACCCACGAAGATGACAGCACGGAAGGTGAGCGCCGCTGGGTAACCCTGGGCATGGGCAGCAGGGGCCGGATTTTGATCGTGGTGTGGACGCTGCGTGGTGATAACCCACGCTTGCTTTCAGCCTGGAAGGCCAACAAACCCCAGCGGAGGTGCTATGAGCAACAATTCTGACCCGATGTTCGCACGCTATGCCAACATGGATTTCGCCGATGCCAAACCGGTGGCCAAGGTGCCGACGCTGGCTCGTCTACACGCTGAACACGGCGGCAAGTCGCGCATCACCATTCGCATTGACAATGCCACGCTGGCTGTATTCAAAGCACGCGCCGACATGACCGGCGGCAACTACCAGACGCTCATCAATGAAGCGTTGATACAAGCGGCGCAAGGGATAACGCTGACGGACGTGATACGCAATACGATTCGCCAGGAATTACAACAAACTTAGAGCGGTTTTGATTCAAATGCTGACACTCTCAGTTCGCGAAAGTCTTCTCCCTCTTCCCCAACCCCAACCCAGGAGCCTGCGTTATAAATTCCCCTCCTGTGGAGGGGTGGACGCCGCAGGCGGACGGGGTGGTGGGGAATTTATCTTGTGCCCCATCTGCCTACGGCACCACCCCGCCCTGCGGGCACCCCTCCACAGGAGGGGAATTGTCCTACCCAGGAACCTGCGTTCCGGGGCAAGTCGGCAGCGCGCGCTGCATGGAACGCTCCCGCAAGCGGGCGAGGGGAGAAATAGTGTCAGCGATTTGATCAAAAACGCTCTATGACTCGCGCAACTCCAAACGGCGCTCGATACGGTCCAATCGCTCAGCCAGTTGATCGAGGCGCACGCTTTGCTCGGCATAGTCCGTTTCTTGGTGTGACTGATTGGATGACGTGCGAGCAATCGCCAGTTCAATTCGACCCAGGCGCTGGGTATGCTCTTTTAGCGTTCTCTCAATACGCTCTTGGCCCGCTTGAAATCGCTGCATGTGTTCCAACAGCAGGTTTTCTATGTTTTCGTCTGTCATCGTAGCCTCCGCGGGAGCAGATGAAGGAAAAACTCAAGGGTAAAACTCATCGGCCAAGACTTGCGCCACCGACCAAGGGCAAGTGTCAGGAAATATATCCAAGCCCGTTTCTTCGGTTGCCTGAGCAAGCGCCCGCGCCCAGACGACACGCATCCAGTCGGGATCGGATAGCCGGCCTTTCAGGCTAGGCGAATCCCGCAGCAGGTAGGCCGCGTCGATCCGTTGCGCCTTAATCGTGGCTTGCCAACTAGTGTCCTGAGTTAGAAGTTCATTGAATTATTTGAAAGTATTCCCATCTTTGTCGTATAGGGTATGGACACGACGAGGACAATGATGCGCGGAAGACCGAAGGCACAACTGATGTT
>JAIRJU010000050.1 GCA_031260485.1 Pseudomonadales bacterium
GTGGTGGAGCGTAGCTTTGCCTGGCTGGAGAAGAACCGCAGGCTATGGAAGAACTGCGAGCGGTTACTCAACACCAGCTTGCAGTTCATCCATTTGGCCGTCTTGGGAGTTCTGCTCAGAAGATCGTAAACAGGCTCTTAGAGCGGTTTTGATTTATATGCTGACATTTTTGGTTCGCGTGGTTTTCCCCCTCGCCCGCTTGCGGGAGAGGGTTGGGGAGAGGGGGTAAGCGCCGCAGGCCCTCTCCCCCGCCCCTCTCCCGCAAGCGGGCGAGGGGAGAAAAGTGTCAACGCTTGAACCAAAACCGCTCTAAGTGACCAGCATTGGCTCATGGAGGGCTGTTCATGGAAAGCTACCCATCCCACTCCCGCTCATCGCGCGCGATCAGCGCGATCGAGGAGATCGGGCCCCAGGAACCGGCGGGGTAGGTGTCGGGTTTTTCGCCGTTTTCCTGCCAGAGTTCCAAAATCCGGTCCACCCAGCGCCAGGCTTGCTCCACTTCGTCGCGGCTGACGAACCAGCTTTGATTGCGCTGCATCGCTTCAAACAACAGGCGCTCGTAGGCATCCACGATGCGCGCGGTATTGAAGGATTCGGAAAAACTCAGGTCGAGACGATTTTTGGCGATGCGGCCAATTTCGGTGATGCCGGGCACCTTGTTCATCATTTGCAGTTCGATGCCTTCGTCCGGTTGCAGGCGGATGGTGAGTTTGTTGGCGGGTAGCACAGGGTAACTGTCGTGAAAGATGTTGTGCGGCTGCGCCTTGAAATGGATGTTGATTTCACTGTGCTTTACTGCCAGGCGCTTGCCAGTGCGCAGGTAGAACGGCACGCCGGACCAGCGCCAGTTGTCGATTTCGGCTTTGATTGCCACGAAGGTTTCGGTGGCGCTGCCGCGGTTGGCGCCCGCTTCATCGTGATAGCCCGGTACAGGTTTGCCTTTGATGAAGCCTTCGGTGTATTGGCCACGCACTACGTTGCGCGCGAGGTTTTCACGGGTGATCGGCCTTAGCGCCTTGAGCACTTTGAGTTTTTCGCTGCGAATGCTTTCGGCATCAAGATCCGCCGGTGGTTCCATGGCGAGCAGGCACAGAATCTGTAACAAATGGTTTTGAACCATGTCGCGCATTTGTCCGGCCTTGTCATAAAACGCCCAGCGGTCTTCGATGCCCACGCTTTCCGCCACGGTGATCTGCACGTGGTCGATGCAGGTGTAATCCCAGTTGCTGGTGAAGAGCGCATTGGCGAAGCGCAATACCAAGAGGTTCAATACAGTCTCTTTGCCGAGATAGTGGTCGATGCGGTAGATCTGCCGCTCGCTGAAATACGAGCCCACCGTGTCGTTGACCCCCTGCGAGCTTCGCAGATTGTCGCCGATGGGTTTTTCCATGATGACTTGACTGTCGGCAGCAATGAGTTGCGCCGCGGCCAGCCCAGCGCAGATGGAGCCGAATACCGCCGCGGACGTGGCGAAATAGAACAGGGTAGGCTGCGGTTTCTCTGTGAACCAATCGCAAAGCGCGGCATAGGCTTGCGCATCGGCGAATTCGAGGCTGCGGTAACTGAAGCGCTGCATCAAGCGCCGCAGCACGGTTTGATCGAGATTACCGCCGACGAATTGTACCAATGAGTTCAATATCAGGTTGCGAAAATCATCGAGACTGAGCGCGCCGTGCGCAAGGCCAAGAAAGCGCGTGTCTGCGTGCAGCAGTTGGTCTTTATCGAGATGATAGAGCGCGCCGAGCAGTTTACGCCGCGCGAGATCGCCGGTAATGCCGAAGATGACGCCATTACAGGCGCAAGGCTGAAGGTGCTCAGGTTTCATGTGGCCTCATGTCTAGGCTCCCTTCTCCGCTGGCGGGAGAGGGGAGAGGGGAGTGGGGAGTGGGGAGTGGGGAGAAGGAGCGCGAACCCACGTCGCTCTAGCCACGACGATCCATATAACGCAGATCGAGCGTGCAAGGCGTTTGTGGATGTGGCGCTTCGTCGCGGATGCGCAGCTTGCCTTGCTTGTGGCCGTGCGTGATGAAGCGCGCGGTGCGGCGCGCTTCGGCTTCGTTGGCGTTCACCGGGAAAGTATCGTAGTTGCGCCCGCCAGGATGGCCGACATGGTACTGGCAACCTCCGAGCGAGCGCTGCTGATGCGTGTCCACCACCTCGATGATAAGCGGTGTGTGCACGCCGATGGTGGGGTGCAGCGCAGACCACGGCGCCCAGGCTTTATAGCGGATGCCGCCCACATATTCACCATCGCGCCCGGTCGGTTGCAGCGGAATGCGGCGGCCCTTGCAGCACACACTGAGCCGGTTGCCACCGAGGCCGCGTACCAACACCTGTAGCCTTTCCACGGAAGAATCGACATAGCGCGCGGTGCCCGAGCCCGTGGCTTCCTCGCCCAATACGTGCCAGGGCTCGATGGCGCCGTGAATGTCGATGTCGAGGCCCGCGACGTGGAGGCGGCCATAATGCGGGAAACGAAACTCCTGAAACGGCAGCAGCCAATCGGCGGCGAAGGGAAAACCAGCATCGTTCAGATCTTTTACTACCCAACTCAAATCCTGCGCGATGAAGTGCGGCAGCATGAAGCGGTCGTGCAATTGATTGCCCCAGGGAATCAGCGGTTTCCTGTAAGGGTGTTGCCAGAACCACGCCACCAGCGTGCGCAAGAGCAGCAATTGCACCGCGCTCATCTGCCAATGCGGCGGCATTTCAAAGTTGCGGAATTCCACTAGCCCCAGACGGCCCGTGGCGCTGTCGGGGGAATAGAGTTTATCGATGCAGAATTCGGCGCGATGCGTGTTGCCGGTGAGATCCACCAGAAAGTTGCGCAAGACGCGGTCCACCAGCCAGGGCTTATCGGCTTCACCGTGCGGCAGTTGCTGCAAGGCGATTTCGAGTTCGTAAAGGTTGTCGTCGCGCGCTTCGTCGGCGCGCGGCGCTTGGCTGGTAGGGCCGATGAACTGGCCGGAAAAGAGATACGACAGCGACGGGTGGTTCTGCCAGTAGCGGATCAGGCTGCCCAAGAGATCCGGGCGGCGCAGGAAAGGGCTGTCTTGCGTGCGTGCCGCGCCCATGGTGACATGGTTGCCGCCGCCAGTGCCGCAATGCTTGCCATCGAGCATGAACTTTTCCGTAGCCAGACGGCATTCGCGCGCACTGGCATAGAGCGTGGCAATGAGTTGCGTAAGCTCGGGCCAGGTGGCGGTGGGGTGTACGTTCACTTCGATCACGCCGGGGTCTGGCGTGATGAGCAGTTTGCGCAGGCGCGCATCGCGCGGCGGTTCGTAACCTTCGAGAATCACCGGCAATTTGAGTTGGGCGGCGATGGTTTCGATGGCGCTGCATAGATGTAGATAGACTTCGAGCTGCATCAGCGGCGGCATGAAAAGGTAAAGATGACCGCCACGCACTTGCAGGCAAAGCGCGGTATGCACGATTTTTTCGACCCAGCGCCCCGAGGCTCCCGCGCCCGTACCGCTTTTGCGGCGAATGGCAACTGCTTGTTCCAGATTGCCGCGTTCGTCGAAAGGATCGATTTCAAAATCGTAATCGCGCGTCACTTCCCAGGGCAGGCTGCCGAGCGGCAGGCGTAAACCGAGCGGCGAATCGCCCGGCACCAGAAACATTTTTTTGCGCCTGAATTGCCAGCGGCTGCTGATCCAGTGGCCGCGTTTCTGATCGCCGGACCACGCGAGCGGCAGCGCGTAGCCAGCCTTGGCGGCCAGCCCTTGGTCAAAAACCTGACGCAAGCGCTGGCGTTCCTGGGCATCGGCGAGCTTGCTGTCGTCCACGCTGACATTGGCGGGCAAGCGGCCTTCGCGTTGCAGGTAGTAATCTTGATCTTCATAGGCTGGCGTGAGGTAGCGCGGATCGAGGTCGAGCGCTTCACACAGCGCCTTGCCGAAGCGCAGCGCATCGCCTGCCTTGGCCTTGCCGGGGTGGCTGGGCGAGGCGAGCCAGGTGGCATCGCGCCAGAGCGGAGTGCCATCCTTGCGCCAGAAAATGCCGAGCGCCCAGCGCGGCAATTGTTCGCCGGGGTACCATTTGCCCTGGCCATGATGCAAGAGGCCGCCTGGTGCGAAATCCTGTTTCAAGCGGTGCAGCAAGGTGCCGGCGAGCTTGAGTTTGTCTTCACCGAGCGCGGCGGTGTTCCACTGCGCGCTTTGCATGTCGTCGATGGAAACGAAGGTGGGTTCGCCGCCCATGGTCAGGCGCACGTCGTGTTGTGTCAGCGCCTCATCCACCTGATGCCCGAGCGCATCAATGGCGAGCCATTGTGCATCGCTGTAGGGTTTGGTGACGCGCGGATCTTCGTGAATGCGAGTGACAGTGTTGGAGTAGGAAAATTCCACTTCGCACTTGCTGGTGGCGCCGGTGACGGGCGCGGCGCTCTGTGGGTCGGGCGTGCAGGCGAGCGGGATGTGCCCTTCGCCAGCAAAG
This sequence comes from Pseudomonadales bacterium, assembly GCA_031260485.1. GTDB lineage: Bacteria > Pseudomonadota > Gammaproteobacteria > Pseudomonadales > Pseudohongiellaceae > CAILUG01. Next base: position 4,441 of record JAIRJU010000050.1, read on the forward strand.
AGGCCCGAGGTGGGATCGAGGCCGATCCAGCCCGCACCGGGAATGAAGACTTCGGTCCAGGCGTGCAGATCGGTGAAATCTTTTTCCGGCCCTGAAGGGCCATCGAGCGATTTCTGATCGGGCGCGAGTTGCACCAGATAACCCGAAACGAAACGCGCGGCGAGGCCGAGATGGCGCAGCACCTGTACCAAGAGCCAGGCGCTGTCGCGGCAGGAGCCCGAGCCCAGCGCAAGCGTTTGTTCGCAGGTTTGCACGCCGGGATCGAGGCGAATGAGATAAGCCACCGCGCGCTGCACCAGTTGGTTGGCATCCACCAGAAAGCCGATGATGTTGCGGCGGCTGCGATCGATCTTCGTCAACAGTTGTTGCAAGAGTGCGCCTCGCTCCACCACTTGCAGATAGGGCGTCAGATCACGGTGCAACTGCTCTTCATATTTGAAGGGAAAATTTTCGACGTTTTCGTCGAGGAAAAAATCGAAGGGATTGATAACTGTCATGTCGACGATCACTTCGACATCAAACACCAACTCACGCGTTTTTTCGGGAAAAACTAGCCGCGCGAGATAGTTCGAGAAGGGATCCTGCTGCCAGTTTATGAAATGATTCTTGGGACGCACGTTCAGCGAATAGGCATGGATCGGCATCTTGCTGTGGGGCGCTGGACGCAATCGAACGACGTGTGGCAAGATGCTGGTCAAGCGATCGAAACGGTAGGCGGTATGGTGTTGAATAGCGACCTTGATGGCCATCGCAAAGATTCTCGCAAAGACTCTTGAAAACCGGAATCGAAAAAATTTTACAGCATTAGAACAGTCCGTCCACTATGCCCATTGATTGGAAATCATACCAGAGCGGCGCGTTTCATGATGAACTGATCAGCTCGCCTGGCAACCCCCGCAAGCACGCCCGCGTTCTGGCCAAGTATCTTGCCTCGCTCTCGCAGCAGGAATTGCAACATCGCAAGGATTCCGTCGAGCACGCGATCAAGACCATGGGGATTTCCTTCACGGTCTACAGCGAAGCGGGCAACATCGACCGCCAATGGCCCTTCGACCTCATCCCCCGCATCATCCCCGGCAAGGAGTGGGCCCTTACCAGCAAGGGCCTCGAACAACGCCTGCGCGCCCTCAACTGCTTCATTCATGACATCTACAACGAGGGCTTGATCTTCAAGAACAAGGTTGTACCTTGGGAACTCATTGCCGACTCGGGCAACTATCGCCCGCAATGCCAAGGCATGAAACCCAAGCACAAGGTGTGGGCGCATGTGTGCGGCACCGACCTCGTGCGCGACGGCAACGGCCGCTTCTATGTGCTGGAAGACAACCTGCGTGTGCCCTCCGGCGTGTCGTACATGCTGGAGAACCGCACCGTTACCAAGCGTGTGTTCCCGGAATTGTTCGAGAACTACGACATCCAGCCCATCGGTGAATACCCTGATCGCCTGTTCGATATGCTCAAATCGCTGTCGCCGCGCGAGGTGAAAAATCCTCAGATCGTGGTGCTGACGCCGGGCATCTATAACTCCGCCTATTTCGAGCACTCGTTTCTGGCGCAGCAGATGGGCGCCGAACTGGTGCAAGGCAGTGATCTCGTGGTCGATCAAGACAAGGTGTTCATGAAGACCATCGACGGGCTGGCGCGGGTGGACGTGATCTACCGCCGCATCGACGATCTGTTCCTCGATCCTGAAGCCTTCAATGCCGATTCCACGCTGGGCGTGGCTGGCCTGATGCGCGCCTGGCTCAAGGGTAACGTGGGCCTTGCCAACGCGCCGGGCGCGGGCGTGGCCGACGATAAAGTGATCTACACCTACGTGCCGCAGATCATCAAATACTATCTGGATGAAGAGCCCATCCTGCCCAATGTGCCGAGCTATCTCTGCATCGATCCCAAGCAGTGCGACTACGTGCTCAAGAATCTCGATAAGCTGGTGGTCAAACCCGCCAACGAATCGGGTGGTTACGGCATGTTGATGGGGCCGCGCTCCACCAAGCGCGAGCGTGAGGATTTTGCCGCGCGCATCAAGGCCAATCCGCGCAATTACATGGCGCAGCCGCTGGTGTCGCTGTCCACCGCGCCTATTTTGATAGACGGCGGCGTCGAACCGCGC
>JAIRJU010000271.1 GCA_031260485.1 Pseudomonadales bacterium
GTCCCGATTTGAATCCGATTGAAAAGCGTTGGGCCAATCTCAAGCGCTTGTGGCGTAAGGTCGGCGGATCGTTGGAGGATTTGATTGCGATGTCTGGTTATTAGGGCGGTTTACTATAACAAAAACCCTCTCCCCCGACCCCTCTCCCGCAAGCGGGCGAGGGGAGCAGTAGCCTCTCTCCCGCTGGCCGCTGGGTGTACAGCCCGACACATACAGATGGGAGAGAGGGCGGGGGAGAGGGTGATAATGAACCAATGATAATGAACGAAAAGTTACAAACCCAACTCCTGCCACAGCGCATCCACGCGCGCCTTCACTTCTGGTTTCATGCTGATGGGCCGCCCCCACTCGCGGGTGGTTTCCGCCGCCATCTTGGAGGTGGCGTCGAAACCCATTTTCGAGCCCAGGCCCGATACGGGTGAGGCAAAATCCAGATAGTCGATGGGCGTGTTCTCGATCGTGACTGTATCGCGTACCGGATCCATGCGCGTGGTCATCGCCCAGATCACGTCGCGCCAGTCGCGGGTGTTGATGTCCGCGTCCACCACGATCACGAACTTGGTGTACATGAACTGCCGCAGGAACGACCACACCCCCATCATCACGCGCTTGGCGTGCCCCGGATATTGTTTGCGAATGCTGACGATGGCAAGGCGATAGGAACACCCCTCCGGCGGCAGATAAAAATCCACGATCTCGGGAAATTGTTTTTGAATGATAGGTACGAATACTTCATTGAGCGCCACACCCAGCACCGAAGGTTCATCCGGCGGACGGCCAGTGTAGGTGCTGTGGTAGATCGGGTTCTTGCGGTGCGTGATGGTCGTCACTGTGAACACCGGAAATTTTTCCACCTCGTTGTAATAGCCGGTGTGGTCGCCAAACGGCCCTTCATCCGCCATGTCACCGGGATGAATCACGCCTTCCAGCACGATTTCCGCCGTTGCGGGCACCTGCAAATTGCTGGTCAGGCACGCGGCCACCTCGGTCTTGCCGCCGCGCAGCAAGCCCGCGAAACCATATTCACTCAAGGTATCGGGAACTGGCGTAACGGTGGCTAGCGTCGTCGCCGGATCAGCGCCCAGCGCCACAGCAACCGGAAATGGCTGCCCCGGATGCTGTTGTTGAAATTCCCGAAAATCCAAGGCGCCGCCGCGATGCGACAACCAGCGCATGATCAAGCGATTTTTGCCGATCTTCTGCATACGATAAATGCCAAGATTCTGCCGCTCCTTCAAAGGCCCGCGTGTAATCACCAGCGGCCAGGTCAGCAAAGGGCCAGCATCTTCCGGCCAGCAGGTTTGTATCGGCAACAGGGCGAGATCGACATCGCTGCCCTTGATCACCACCTCTTGGCACGGCGGCTGCTTCACTTCCTTGGGCGCCAGGTTGAGCGCCTGCTTGAAGATCGGCGCCTTGTCCCACAAATCTTTCCAGCCTTTGGGCGGCTCCGGCTCTTTCAAAAATGCCAGCAGCTTGCCGACGTCACGCAGCGCTCCCACATCGTCCCGCCCCATCGCCAAGGCCACACGCTTGGGCGTACCGAACAAATTGCCCAGCACCGGCATGGCATAACCTTTGGGTTTTTCAAACAGAAGCGCAGGGCCGCCAGCACGCAAGGTGCGGTCACAAATTTCAGTGAATTCGAGATACGGATCGACTTCGACAGCGATACGCTTGAGTTCGCCTTGTTGTTCCAGGAAGGCGAGGAATTCGCGCAGATCGGAGAACATGAAGAGGTTCCTCTGGGAGAGGGGTTGGGAGAGAGAGTAGATGTTTATTCTTTAGTGCGAGCAGTCCCCGATAAGTTGGGTGCTACCCGCTCAACGGACGGATTGAGAGCCGCTGGTAGAGACCAAGGCTTCCCTTTTGTACACGTGATCTCCAAACGACGCTTGGCAAGAAAAAAGCAGTTGAATCGCTTTAGGAGCGTGGCAGGAGTATACGACCAGAAACCGTGCTCTCGTACTGTCAGATTCCATCGGTCATGGGTTCCAAAGTAGCCGAACGCAACCTCATTGGGTGAAACAATAGCGACGTCTTGAATGACACCGGGCTGATCTGGCGTAGATAGTTGATCTACCGGCATTCCCTCTCTGTCCAGTAAATAAATCCAGTGATTACATCCGTCGAAGTAGTCGTAACTGGTAGCCAGCACCGTGTATTCTCCGCAGCGCAATTGCAAGCCAATTTCGTCACCGTTCACGACTACAGATAGTGAGCCGCCTTCGGCAACCAACTGACGGCGATATGTAGCCAAAGGATGCCGTTGTGGCAGCATTTGTAGAGAATATGAGGACGATGCTCTCATGGAAGACGCCTAATGGCGTTGTTTGATGAGCCTCTCCCCGGTCCCTACTCCAAGCGGACGAGGGGAGAAAGAGAGAATCACTTCCGCTTCATCGACTGGAAGAATTCTTCATTGGTCTTCGTATCTTTCAGCTTATCGAGAATGAACTCGGTGGCTGGCAAATCTTCCATGGTGGCGAGCAGTTTGCGCAGAATCCACATGCGTTGCAGTTCTTCTTCGGAAGTCAGCAAATCTTCGCGGCGCGTACCGGAGCGGCGCACATTGATTGCCGGGAACACGCGCTTTTCCGCCATCTTGCGGTCCAGGTGCAGTTCCATGTTGCCAGTGCCCTTGAACTCCTCGTAAATGACTTCATCCATTTTTGACCCGGTTTCAGTCAAACAGGTCGCAATGATCGTCAAGCTGCCGCCTTCCTCGATGTTGCGCGCCGCGCCGAAGAAACGCTTCGGGCGCTCCAGCGCATGGGCATCCACGCCGCCGGTCAGCACTTTGCCCGACGATGGAATCACCGTGTTGTAAGCGCGCGCCAGGCGGGTGATCGAATCCAGCAGAATCACCACGTTTTCTTTGTGTTCGACCAAGCGCTTCGCTTTTTCGATCACCATCTCCGCCACTTGTACGTGACGCGCTGGCGGCTCGTCGAACGTCGAGGCGACGACTTCGCCGCGCACCGAACGCTGCATCTCTGTCACTTCTTCTGGGCGCTCGTCGATCAACAACACGATCAAGCGGCACTCAGGATTGTTGCGGGTGATCGACTGCGCCATGTTCTGCAGGATCAGTGTTTTACCCGCTTTGGGCGGCGACACGATCAAACCGCGCTGGCCTTTGCCGATGGGCGCTATCAAGTCGATGACGCGGGAGCTGAGGTCTTCGGTGCTGCCGTTGCCGGCTTCGAGCGTGATGCGTTTGTCGGGGAAGAGCGGCGTGAGGTTTTCAAACAGCACTTTGGTGCGGGCGTTTTCAGGTTTGTCGAAGTTGATCTCGTCCACCTTGAGCAAAGCGAAGTAACGCTCGCCATCCTTGGGGGGGCGAATCTTGCCTGAAATCGAATCGCCGGTACGCAGGTTGAAGCGGCGAATCTGGCTGGGCGACACGTAGATGTCATCAGGCCCGGCCAGGTAGGAGCCATCGGCGGAACGCAGAAAGCCGAACCCATCCTGCAAAATCTCCAGTACCCCGTCGCTGTAGATGTCTTCGCCGTTCTTGGCGTGCCGCTTCAGGAGTTGGAAGATGATGTCCTGTTTGCGGGTGCGGCTGACGTTCTCGATGCCCATTTCCTCGGCGGTTTGCAGCAGTTCGGAAATAGGCTTGGTCTTCAGTTCGGATAAATTCATAAGCGTGAGGGGAGGGAGGAAGTTCCTGTGAGGAAGGAAGGCTGAAAGGGTTGAAGAAACGGCTTGAGGCGTAAGATCAGTGTTTGAGCAGATATTTGAACAACCAGTATTTGAACAACAAGTATTTGAACAACAGGTAAAAGGAACGGGTAAAAACGCCGGAGCTAGCTGTTTTGGTTCGCAAGCAGTTTTTCAAAAAGTCGTTCAAAAAGCCGTTTTTATACGGCGCCTCAAGAAGTCTTTTGGGAACTGCCCGTCAGGACGACGGTCTTTGCGATCTCTCTTTGTGATCTCTGCGGGCTTTGTGATCTCTGCGGGTTCTGCTTCAGGAAAAGGTGTCGAGGCGACAAGCAGAGCCCAAATCTAGCACCGTGTTTTGGGGGTGTCTAGGAAAATTCGTGGTTGGTGGCTGTCCTTCCTCACACGCGGTGTGGCGGTAAGGAGGGACGGCCTGGGGTTTAGATTGTGCTATCAATAAACGCCGCAAGCTGCGACTTTGATACGGCGCCGACTTTCTTGCCGGCCACTTCGCCGTTCTTGAAGAGAATCAGCGTCGGGATGCCTTTGATGTTGTACTGGGGCGCGGTGGCTGGGTTGGCGTCTACGTCCAGTTTGCATATCTTGAGCTTGCCTGCGTATTCCTCGGCCAGTTCGTCGAGAATCGGCGCGATCATTTTGCAAGGGCCGCACCACTGCGCCCAGAAATCCACCAGTACCGGGCCTTGGGCCTTCAGTACTTCGTCGTCAAAGCTGGCGTCGGTGATGTGGCTTAGATGTTCGCTCATAGTGAATTCCCCTTGAGGGAGGTGAATGGTAAATGGTTAAGGAGTTGCAATATTAGGGGCGCGGGGCCTGGTTTCAAGCGCAGTGTACACGAGGCGCATTGTACACGCGGTCACAGGCGGTTGAGCTTTTCTGCCAGCGTCAGCGCGAAATAGCTGAGGATGGCATCGGCCCCGGCGCGCTTGATGCCGAGCAGGGTTTCGGGAATCACCTTGGCCGGGTCGAGCCAGCCTTTCTCGAAGGCGGCCATCAGCATCGCGTATTCGCCGCTGACCTGGTACACAAAGGTGGGCACGCCAAAAGTCTCCTTCACCGCCTTGACGATGTCGAGGTAGGGCATCCCAGGCTTCACCATCACCATGTCCGCGCCTTCTTCCAGGTCCATCGCCACCTCGTGCAGCGCTTCGCGCGCGTTGCCGGGGTCCATCTGGTAGTTCTCTTTGGTGCTGCGGCCAAGATTGCCGGCGGAGCCTACCGCGTCGCGGAAAGGCCCGTAATAACTTGAGGCGTACTTGGCCGAGTACGCCAGGATGCGAGTATGAATGTGGCCTTCGTCTTCCAAGGCTTCGCGGATGGCGCCGATGCGGCCATCCATCATGTCGGAGGGCGCCACCACGTCGGCACCCGCGGCGGCGTGCGACAGCGCCTGTTGTACCAGCGTTGCTACGGTTTCGTCGTTCAGTACGTAGCCTGTGGCATCAATGATGCCGTCTTGGCCGTGCGTGGTGTAGGGATCGAGCGCCACGTCGGTAATCACGCCCAATTCAGGGCAGGCGTCCTTGATTGCTTTCACCGCGCGCTGCGCCAGGCCATCGGGATTGTAGGATTCGCTGCCATCGAGGCTTTTGGCGGCGGGGTCTGTCACCGGGAACAGCGCGAGCGCGGGAATGCCGAGGCTGTACGCATGGCGCGCGTCTGCCACTAGTTGATCGATGCTGACGCGCTCGATGCCGGGCATCGACGCCACCTTTTCGCGCTGGCCTTTGCCTTCGACCACGAACATCGGATAGATCAGATCCGCGGGCGTGAGCGTGGTTTCGCGCATCAGCGCGCGGCTGAAGGCGTCGCGCCGCATACGGCGCATACGGGTGGCGGGGTAGTAGCGATTGGGAAAGGTGAAACTCATGGCTTTTTGCCTGGTTTTCTGGCTTACGGCTTGCGGAAGAACTGGAACACGCTGAGGCCCGCCAGCATGAGGAAGCCGATCAGCGACCATTCGGGAATACCGAGGCCCAGCACCGGATCGCGCCACACCACTTCGGCGCAGCTACCATCGCCGGAGAACAGCGCCTTCGCCACACGGCTCAACGGAAAGTCATTTTCCAGCATGTAACTGATGCTAGCCCCGCATTGCGGAACGCGATCCTTGGGCAGGTGTTGCAAATAAATCTGGCGAATGGCGACACCTGCGCCAGCGAGCGCGGTAAGCGTGGTCAGCGCGCCATAGACGCGCCGGCCCGTGCGTGCAGGGTTTTGCAAGGCAGCCGCGAGCGCGACGATGCCAGTAACAATGAAGAACACGCGCTGCATGATGCACAGCGGGCAGGGCTCCAGGTTCATCGCTTCCTGCATGTACAGCGCAATGCCCATCATGGCGGCGCAGAACAGGAAGATGAAACTGTTGAGGAGGCGGGGAGAAAGCTGCTTCATGAGGGGTTCCTGAGTAGAACGCTCAGCGCTGGTTGGCGGCGTTGAGGTAACTGGCGAAGTCCAGTGTGTCGCTGGCTTCGATGTGTTTCTGCTCTGTGAGCGAGGTGTGTGCCATGGCGGTGAACTGGTCCGCTGTCGTCTCGTTCAATTTGAACGCACGGAAGTAATCGCTATTGGCCAACGACTGGTTCATGGCGAAGCGGAAGTACGGCGTTTTCAACTCGCGCATACGTTCCAGCACGCGCGCCGACGGTGTTAGCTCGGGCTGCGTGATTTTGGCGAGTTGCGCACGAGTGGCGTCGCTGTGTTCGCTATGGTCATCAAGGGCATCGAGAAAGCGCGCGATTTCCGCCACTTCTGCGAGGATTTCCTGCGCCCAGTCACGCAGGCTCACGGCGGCGCCATCGCGCGTCAACATCAACGCGGGATCGCGGCCTTGCTTGACCACCAGCATCTTGTTGCGGTCGAGTTCTGGATACTGCTCGCTCGTGCTGGGCGGGCTTTCGCGCAAGAGGCAAAACAGCAGGAAGCAGTTGAGGAAGCGCATCTGTTCTTCGTCGATGCCCACCGGCAAGAAGGGGTTGAGGTCAAGACAGCGCACTTCCAGATATTCCACGCCATGCTCACGCAGCGCCTCTACGATACGCTCCCCGCGTTTGGGGATGCGCTTGGGGCGGATGGTGCTGTAGAACTCGTTCTCGATTTGCAACAGGTTGGCGTTGAGTTGTGCAGGCGAGCCGTCTTCGGTGCGGAAGTTTTCGTAAGCGGGATAAGGCGTTTTGATCGCTTTGGACAAGCCGTCGGTGTATTCCTCGAGCGAGTTATAGCTGATGTAAAGCGCCGCCTGCGCCTGGCTGGTATAGCCAAGATCGCCCATGCGCAGCGATGTGGCGTAGGGCAAATAAAGGCTGTGCGCGTCGTAAGGCTCGAGACCGTGATGGGGATTGTTCTTCACGAAGCTGCGGCACAGCGCGGGCGAAGCACCAAAGAGATACAGCAACAACCAGCAATAGCGGCGGAAATTGCGGATCAGCGCGAAATACTGCGTAGTTTTGAACTCCTGGAGCGGCGCTTGGTTGCCAAGCAGCTTGCCGTACAGCGTCCAGAATTCGTCCGGCAGAGAAAAGTTGTAATGAATGCCGGCAATGGTCTGCATACTGCGGCCATAACGATAGCCGAGGCCCTTGCGGTAGAGCGTCTTCAAACGGCCAATGTTGGAACTACCATACTGCGCCAGCGGAATCGCGTCGTCGCTGGGGAGCACACAGGGCATACTGGAGGTCCACAGCAGTTCCTCGCGCGGCAACCGCGTGAAGGCGAAGGCGTGGACATTGATGAGATAAGCGAGGCTGTCGCGCGGGTTCTGGAACACGGGCGTGATGAACTCCATCAGCGCCTCGGAAAAATCCGTGGTAATGCTGGGGTGGGTGAGCGCGCTGCCCAAGTCTTGCGGGTGCGGCGTTTGCGCCAGATGCCCTTGTGGATCAATGCGTAGACTTTCCTTTTCTATGCCGTGGTTGATCCCCCGTAAACAAGCGGCGCCATCCGCCTGACGCAATAGGGTGAGGTGGCGTTTGAGTTGTTCTGACTGTCGCGCCGACAGTCGCTCGAACAAATGTTCTGGCTGTTGTTCTGACAAGTGTTCTGACAAATGTTCTGACAAAGGAAACTTCCCGTTTTCAGAGGGCCGGCCGCTGGCGTCCAATCTGGTTTTTCGCTGCGGTTCGGATACGTAAGTACGCAAAAAATAAGGAAAAACATCTACTCTCCCCGAAGGGGCTGGGCATTATGCCACAGGACTTGCGCGAGAAGTAAAGAGGCTCAAGAGCCGGACTGCGACTCAAACAAATCCTGTTTGAAGCGGTGAATGCGGCGGCGATCCTGCTTGGTGGGGCGGTTGTTCTGTGGGCCTTGCGCCAGGTGCTGCGCTTTGCGCTCTGCCGCCAAGCGTTCACGCGCAGCGATGCTTTCGGCGGTTTCTTCGTACAGCAGCGCCGCTTGCGGTGCGCCGCCGCGCTGCTCGCTTATGCCGCGTACCACAACGGTGCGCTCGTCCCAGCCTTGGCGGATTTGCAGCGTCATGCCTGCGGCGATTTCGCGGCTGCCTTTGCAGCGCTCGCCATTGCAATGCACCTTGCCGCCGTCGATCGCTGTCTTGGCCAGGGAGCGGGTCTTGAAGAAACGCGCCGCCCACAGCCATTTATCGAGGCGCACTTTTTGCGCGGCGTTTGGCTGCGCGGCGTCTGGCGCGAAGGCCTTGCTCATGCCATCAACTCGGCGAACTGGTTGAAGCCGCGGAACTCATGGGCCTGGTGCGGCGGCAGGGCAGAATCCGGTTGCAAGACTTGCAGTACCTCGAGCGGGCCTTCGTCGCGCGCGCGGCGTAATACGCTCAAACTGTCGTCGATGAAAAGGCAGCGGCCATAATCGAAATCGCCAGCGGCGCGCAGACGTTGCCAAAAGCCAGGATTCTCCTTGGCAAGGCCGAAGGTATGCGAGCTATAGCTCTCATCGAGATGCGGCACCAACTTAGAGGCTTGCACCTTGAGCGCTAATGCGGTGGGGTGCGCGTTGGTCACCAGCACGGCGCGCTTGCCGGTGTGACGCAGAAAACGCAGAAAGGCTTCGCTGTCGGCGCGCAAGCGGATCAGATGCGCCACTTCGCGCTTGAGGCTGAGAATGTCGAGGCCGAGCGCCGCGCTCCAGTGTTCGAGGCAATACCAGTTCAAGTGCCCGT
>JAIRJU010000318.1 GCA_031260485.1 Pseudomonadales bacterium
CGCGCGGGAATCGCATCCATCAACACGGTGGACGGATAGCTGGCCTTGCCGCCCGGCACGTACATGCCGACGCGGTCGAGCGGCGTGATCTTTTGTCCGAACACGGAGCCATCCGCTTCCTGATACTGCCAGGATGCTTGTTTCTGTTTTTCGTGGTAACGGCGAATGCGCTCTGCCGCCGTGCGCAGCGCCGCGGCTTGTTGCCCAGGCAGCGCTTGCAGACTCTGTTGCAGCCGCTCAGGCGCAATGCGCAAGGCGCTGGCATCAGTGGCCGCGAGTTTATCGAAACGATTGGTCCATTCCAGAACCGCCGCATCGCCGCGCGCGCGCACGTCGGCGATGATGGCGCGCACGCGCTCTTCCACCGTAGCATCGGCCAGCGCGTCCCAAGACAGCGCGGCATCGAGCGCCGCGGCGAAATTGGGGTCGGAGGCCTTGAGTTTGCGGATGGTGAGAGTCATGAGGTTTTCCTGGCTTGGATTCCCGCCTGCGCGGGAATGATGAAAGAATTCAGGGAGCCGTAGGGCGGGTTTTAACCCGCCATTCAGTACAGCGGCAGTACAATGGCGGGTTAAAACCCGCCCTACGCTACTGCACGTTCCAGACGCATCAGCAAGTTCTGCACCAGGGCGTGTTTGATCTTCATCGCGGCACGGTTGACGATGACGCGGGTGCTGACCTCAGCGATCACCTCGCGCGCTTCGAGCCCGTTGGCGCGCAGCGTGTTGCCGGTATCGACGATATCGACGATGCAGTCGGCAAGCCCCATGAGCGGCGCCAGTTCGAGCGCGCCGTTAAGCTTGATGATGTCCACCTGCCGTCCCTGTTCGGAGAAATACTGCTTGGCGACATTGACAAACTTGCTAGCCACCTTCAAACGCGGCGCATCGAGCTTGGCGCCCACTGGCGCTGCCGTCATCAAGCGGCAGCTGGCTATTTTCAGATCGAGCGGTTCATAAAAACCGCGCGAGCCGTATTCCATGATCATGTCTTTGCCGGCGATGCCGATGTCGGCGCTGCCAAGCTCCACATACGTGGGCACGTCGGAGCCGCGGATCACCATCAGGCGCACGTTGGGCAGGTTGCTGTCGAAGATCAGTTTGCGGCTCTTGTTGATGTCTTCTGCCGGTATCACGCCAGCGTGTTCGAGCAGCGGCAATACTTCGTCGAGGATGCGCCCTTTGGTGAGGGCGATCACCAGTTGCTGGTCACTCATAGCAGATCTCAGGAAGGCAGGCGGCGAATCTTGGCGCCGAGCAATTGCAGTTTTTCTTCGATGCACTCGTAGCCGCGGTCGATGTGATAAATGCGATCCACCACGGTTTCGTGCTCGGCCACCAGGCCCGCAATGATCAAACTGGCCGAGGCGCGCAGATCAGTAGCCATCACCGGTGCGCCTTTCAACCGCGGTACGCCACGGAAAATCACCGTGTTGCCTTCCACCCGCAGATCGGCGCCCATGCGGTTCATTTCGTGGATGTGCATGAAGCGGTTTTCGAACACGGTTTCGGTAATCGAGCCGGAGCCTTCCGCCACCGTGTTGAGCGCGGTGAACTGCGCCTGCATGTCGGTGGGAAACGCTGGGTAAGGCGCGGTGGTGAGCGATACCGCGCGCGGGCGGCGGCCGTGCATGTCGAGGCTGATCCAGTTTTCGCCCACGTTGATTTCAGCACCGGTTTCTTCGAGCTTGCTCAGTACCGCATCGAGAATGTTGGGCCAGGTGTCCTTGACCTTGATGCGGCCGCGTGTGGCGGCGGCAGCGATGAGATAGGTGCCGGTTTCGATGCGATCGGGCATCACCGGGTATTCGCAGCCCTTGAGTTTATCGACGCCGTTGATGGTGATGGTGCCGGTGCCTTCACCGCTGACATCGGCGCCCATCGCGCGCAGGCAGCGCGCGAGATCCACCACTTCGGGTTCGCGCGCGGCGTTTTCGATGATGGTTTGGCCGTCGGCGAGCGTGGCCGCCATCATCACGTTTTCGGTGCCGGTCACGGTGACGACATCCATCAAGATGTGCGTGCCCTTGAGACGGCTGCCGCGCGTGTGCGCATGGATGTAGCCGCTTTCCACCTGAATGTCGGCGCCCATTTTCTTGAGCGCGGCCAGATGCAGATTCACCGGCCGGCTGCCGATGGCGCAACCGCCGGGCAGCGCCACCTGCGCCTCGCCGTAGTGCGAGAGCATCGGGCCCAGCACCAGAATCGAGGCACGCATGGTTTTCACCAGTTCATACGGCGCGTTGAATTTGCGGATGGTGCCGCTGTTGATTTCCACGTTGAGTTTTTCACCCACCATGGATTCCACCCCCATGCAGCCGAGCAATTCCAGCATGGTGGTAATGTCGTACAAATGCGGCAAATTGCCGATGGTGACGACATCCGAGGTGAGCAACGCCGCCGCCATGATCGGCAGCGCGGAATTTTTGGCGCCAGCGATACGGATTTCTCCGTTCAATTGCTGGCCGCCTTGAATGACGAGTTTATCCAAGAGAAGCTCCGTAACTTAGTGCGCCGCCGCTTCCTGCGGGGTAGTGAGAAACATCGACACGGCATGAATCGCGCCGCTTTGAATGTGGGCATTGAGCACCTTATAGATGCTCTGCTGCCGCTTGACACGGTTCAGCCCTTCAAACGCGGCAGACACGATGCTGAGCTGATACTTGCCGTCGCCGCCCGCCACCTCGATGGCGGCGCCGCTCAAGGCGTTTTCGAGAAGCTGTTTGATTTCACTGCACTGTAAAGCCATGGGACACTGCGCCTGTTGCGTGCGGGTAGCCTGAAAGCCACCCGGAAAAATGCGCGGATTCTACCTCAAAGCCCTGCCCTGCCCAACCGCCAGAGCGCACCGCAAACGAAAGCGGCAGGTTCTCAATGCCGTGCAATTCACATAAACTGCCGCGTCATTCTTCTGGTAGCCGCTCAATGTCCCAAGACTCCCTGCTCAGCACAGCCCGTAACACGATCCGGCTGGAAGCGGAGTCTATCTGTGCGCTGCTGGGCCGCCTCGACGGCGCCTTCAGCAGCGCCTGCCAGAGCATCCTCGCGTGCACCGGCCGCGTGGTGGTGATGGGCATGGGCAAATCCGGCCACATCGCCAACAAGATCGCCGCCACACTGGCCAGCACCGGCACGCCCGCCTACTTCGTGCATCCGGCCGAAGCCAGCCACGGCGACATCGGCATGGTGACGCGCGATGACGTGGTCGTGGCGCTGTCCAACTCCGGCACCACGCCGGAAATGCTGGCGCTGTTGCCCATACTCAAACGCAAAGGGGTTACGCTGATCGCGCTCACCGGCAATCCGCAATCGGAGCTGGCGCGCGCCGCCGACAGCCATCTCGATGTCAGCGTGGCTGCCGAGGCCTGCCCGCTCGGCCTCGCGCCCACCACCAGCACCACCGCGGCACTCGTCATGGGCGATGCGCTGGCCATGGCGCTCTTGGATGCACGCGGCTTCACCGCCGAGGATTTTGCGTTTTCGCACCCTGGCGGCAACCTGGGGCGGCGGCTGCTGCTCAAGGTGGAAGACATCATGCACCAAGGCAACGCGATTCCTCGCGTGAGCGAAGACACCTCGATCAGCGCCGCGCTGCTCGAAGTCACCGCCAAGAAGCTCGGCATGACCACCGTGCACAATAGCCACGGCGCCATCAGCGGGGTTTTTACCGACGGCGACCTGCGCCGCGTGCTCGACCGCGGCGTGGACCTGCGCCACACCACGGTGCGTGAGGTGATGACCGGCCACTTCAAGGCCATCCCTGGCGCCGCGCTGGCCTCGGAAGCCGCGCGCGTGATGCAGGACAACGCCATTTATAGCCTGGTGGTACTGGATCGAGAGCAGATGCTCGCGGGCATCATCACCATGCACGACCTGCTCAAGGCCAACGTGGTCTGAGCCACAAAATACCCAGGACACGCAGGATCATGAGCCAACAGGTCCCATCCCCCCCCTCTCCCCAACCCTCTCCCGCAAGCGAGAGAGGGAGCTATGGGACAGCCGCTGACGAGGTCATCTCCCCTACCCAGGAACCTGGTTCTGGGACGCAAGTCGGCAGCATGGCGCTGCATGGATCTCTCCCGCTTGCGGGAGAGGGGCCCAGGGAGAGGGCTGCCATAGGCACCAACATCCGCCTCTTGGCGCTCGATGTCGATGGCGTGCTCACCGACGGCCAGCTTTATTTCGGCAACGACGGCGAGGAACTCAAAGCCTTCAACACGCTCGACGGCCAAGGCATCAAACTGCTGCAAGACGCCGGCATCGCGGTGGCGCTCATCACCGCGCGCGAATCCGCTCTGGTGGCGCGGCGCGCGGCCAATCTCGGCATTCGCCACGTGTATCAGGGTCGCCACGACAAATTCGCCGCGCTGCAAGCGCTGATCACCGATCTCGCGCTCGATCTCGCCCAGGTGGCCTACATCGGCGACGACCTGCCCGATCTCGCCTGCATCCGCCGCGTTGGCCTTGGCATCAGTGTCAGCAATGGCCACGCCAGTGTGAAACAATACGCGCGCCTGATTACCACCGCGCGCGGCGGCCAGGGCGCGGTGCGCGAAGTATGCGATTTTCTGCTCCAGCGCCAAGGGCTTTATGAACAGGCGCTCGCGCCTTATCTTTGAACCATGATCTTTGAACCATGCTGACCTACCGCCTCTTGCTATCGCTGGTCCCCGCCGTGCTGCTCATCGCGGCCCTGGTGCTGTGGCTGCCCGGCGTCAGCGAACGCGGCGGTGCAGCCAACGACGACGCCGCCTCGCCGCTCGATGCCGACTTCGATTACTTCGCCAGCACCATGCACCGCGCCAGCTTCAACGCGCAAGGCCAAACGCTGCACACGCTCGAAGCGATGCGCGTGGTGCATTATCCTGCCGACGATCACACTGAACTCGAACACCCGGCGCTGGTGTGGTACCCCACAGACGCAGCGCCGTGGACCTTGTCCGCCAATGCCGGCACACTGCACGGCGCCAACACTGAAGGCGAGGATCGCCTGGAATTGCGCGACAACGTGGTACTGCGCTACCCGCTCAGTGATGGCGCCACGTTCACGGTGCACACCGCGCGGCTCGATGCCGTACCCGCCACGCAAGACTTCAGCACCGAACAGCCGGTGACGCTCGACAGCCCCGACATGCACATGGACAGCATCGGGATGCGTGGCAATCTGCGCGATCACCATGTGGAACTGTTACACGAGGTCAGAGGACGCCATGCGCCGCTTGCTCACTGAATTACGCACCCATCCCGGGTTCACTCACGCGCTCACGCCGCTGTTTTTACTACTGCTGGCGCCCGTTTCATTGCTGCTGACGCCCGCCGCGCTGGCCCTGCCCGAAGATCGGCTACAAACGCTCGAAATCGAAGCGATGTCCAATGAACTGTTTCTCGATCGCGGCTATTTCATCTACCGCGGCACAGCCGCGCGGCCCGCGGTGGCCACCCAAGGCACCATGCGCATCAGCGGCATCGAAATCATCGCGGAGCGCGGCGAAGACGGCATCAGCAAAGTGACCGCCACCGGCACGCCCGCACGCTTCCAGCAACAGCCCGAAACCACGCAAACCCTGATTCATGCCAGCGGCGATACCTTGGTGTTCGACAACACCGCGCAGCTCGTCACCGCCGATGGCAACGCCGAATTCTCCCAAGCCGGCAACACGCTCAAAGGCGACCACATTGAATACAACCTGCAAACCCGCCGCGCCGCCGCCACGGGCCGCGATGGTCAACCGGTGAACATGTTCATTCCTCCCACGCCCACACCCCCCACACTCACACCCACCCCAACGCCCGCCGCGCCCACCAAAGAAGAATGACCCCCGTGCCCCATCTATTGAGAGCGCAAGGACTGGCCAAAAGCTACAAAGGCCGCCAGGTTGTCCACGACACCACGCTGGAAGTCAAAAGCGGCGAAATCGTCGGCCTGCT
The DNA here is from genome assembly GCA_031260485.1 of Pseudomonadales bacterium. GTDB lineage: Bacteria > Pseudomonadota > Gammaproteobacteria > Pseudomonadales > Pseudohongiellaceae > CAILUG01. Next base: position 5,928 of record JAIRJU010000318.1, read on the forward strand.
CGGCCCCAACGGCGCCGGCAAAACCACCTCCTTTTATATGATCATTGGCCTGGTGAAAGCCGATGCCGGCCAGGTATGGCTCGACACCCACGAACTCAGCCACGCCGGCATGGCGCGGCGCGCGAAACAAGGCATCGGCTACCTGCCGCAGGAAGCCTCGATCTTTCGCTAGCTGAGCGTGGCCGACAACATCATGGCCATCCTGCAAACCCGCAGCGAACTGAGCGCCGCGCGCCGCCGCGAGCTGCTCGACGCGCTGCTGCACGAATTCCATGTCGAGCACCTGCGCGACAGCCTCGGCATGAGGCTCTCGGGCGGCGAACGCCGCCGCGTGGAAATCGCCCGCGCCATGGCCATGGAACCGCTGTTCATGCTGCTCGACGAACCCTTTGCCGGCGTCGATCCGATTTCCGTGAACGACATCAAGAACATCACCCGCAACCTCAGCGCCAAAGGCGTCGGCGTACTCATCACCGACCACAACGTGCGCGAAACACTGGACATCTGCCACAAAGCCTACATCGTCAATGCCGGCAACGTGATCGCCCAAGGCGAACCCCGGCAGATCCTGCAAGACCCGCAGGTTCGCGCGGTGTATTTGGGGGAAGGTTTTGCGATGTAAGCTAGCCGACGAAGCCCCCTCCCCAGCCCGCTGTAGCCACTCAGTACCGATCGGTACGGAAAAAGCCTGATAAAACCGGGCCCCTCTCAAAAAAATCATATTGAAGCAAAAAAGTGCTTGACGCCAAGTTCTAGCCATGACTAGCATCCGGCCAAGTATTGATGGCCATCAACCCGCTCGTCGCTAAAACTAAAAACTAAGGATGTTGAGATGTTGGTTGCAAGCGCGTTACCTAATAAGAACGACAACCTGCCCTCAGCGCAGCGGCAGGAATATCTTCACTATGTCCTTGGTGTGTTGGCTGTGGCTTACGCCACCCATACGCTGGTCGTAGGTTATTTTCTCGCGCGCCCGCACCTTGCCTGGGCGCATCGGCAGCTACGACGTTGTACCAAACATGTTTTCAGCAAGCATAGCGTGGTATCTCCAGCCCCCCTTTTTTCGAGATGATGAGCGAATAATAAGATAAATACTGAGGCTCAAAATTTCCTTATTAAAGAAAAAATAGAAGGAGGTATGCAATAACTTTTAAATCAATGACGCATTACTGTAAGAGCATTAATCTTGACTCAAACAATCGTTTTCTGGAGGCAATATGATCGAACTAACACAAAGTGAAGTAGACGATGTTTCTGGCGAAGTAGTCCCGATAATAGTCGGGTATGTAATTGTCTTTGGCATAGGTGTTGTTACCACTATAGCTGGCAACTATGCTTATGATAGCATGGGCGGGCGTGAGGGAATTGGTGCCACGCTGGATAACTGGGGACAAAGCATAGGCAATTGGGCCCAAAGTATGCCACCAGAATTGTGGAGCAACTATTGAACAGTACGGGTTTGACATGCCTCCCATAAAATTTAATATACACGCCATAATTAAATTTTATAAAAAACTCCACGCCAGAAAGGCATGGAGTTTTTCGGCTTGACTCTCCGAACAAATGAACACAAAACCTAAAGCCACCTCCAATATGACATTAAAGCGTTTATTAATTTTTTATTCATTGCTAACCGCAATACTAACAACCTCCGATATAGCATCAACAATGATTGCAATAAAATTTTATGGCTATAGCGAACTTAACAAGTACGTGGATCCAAAATCAATATGGGGCTTAGCAATGCCTGGAGTTATCTTTTTTGGAATTGGACTGGTATTAATCGTTATTGGATATTCCATGAATAAAGATTTTTTCGAAAGATGCCGAGAGATTAGCCCCAAAGAGTTCCAGAGACAACTCTTACATGTTATCCATCCGCTATCTAAGTATTTAGTTCTAGGCTCTATAATTTTCGCGGCAACAAGAATAATTCCCGTAATAAACAACCTGACATATCTTGCCTTTGGATGGGGAATTGTAGGAACGCCAGTTTATTATTTATCTGAAATCACAAAATCCTCGACCACTATTTTTTTGGCCATACTTAATGGCATGTATGTACTTGTTTTAGTCAATCCATTAATTTTTGTTTTGCACAAAATATGCTTTCGACGAGCATAACAAAGCACATCCAACCTTATTTTTAGTCTTATCAGTGAATAGCATGATAAGCAGATCAAAACCTCAAAACTCTTTGTCAAAAAAATGGAGGTAGGTATGCGATAGCTGCCAAATTTACGGCGCTTTACTTTAAGAAAATCAATCTTCACTCAAACAAATGTTTCCCGGGAGGAAATATGATTGAGCTTACGCAAGATGAAATAGAAATCGTCTCTGGAGAAGTAGTTCCAGTAGTCGTCGGATATGCAATTATCATTGGTCTTGGCGTTGCTGGCGGTATAGTTGGCAACTATATTTATGACAGCCTAGGTGGGAAAGCGGGCATTGACGCCAAGTTTGATGCCTTTTCAGACTGGCTACACTCGGATGCTTGGGCTATCGGGTCAATATCAAGATACTGAAAACTGACCTTTTAAACACACTCAAAACCTGCGCGTACTAAAAGTTTGCGCGCAGGTGTTTTTGTATACCAATTCATCCCGCCCTCCCGCACGCCAGCGCCCCCCGCCACGAGATGCAGCGAATAACTTCACTGCCCGCAAGTTGACGCTCGATCGCAGCCTTTACTTTCCGGCTTAGAGCGTTTTTGATCAAATCGCTGACATTATTCCCCTCGCCCGCTTGCGGGAGAGTTCCATGCAGCGCGCGCTGCCGACTTGCCCCGGAACACAGGTTCCTGGGTAGGACAATTCCCCTCCTGTGGAGGGGTGCCCGCAGGGCGGGGTGGTGCCGTAGGCAGATGAGGCACAAGATAAATTCCCCACCACCCCGTCCGCCTGCGGCGTCCACCCCTCCACAGGAGGGGAATTTATAACGCAGGCTCCTGGGTTGGGGGAGAGGGAGAAGACTTTCGCGAAC
>JAIRJU010000320.1 GCA_031260485.1 Pseudomonadales bacterium
GCTGATGCGGCGCTCTATTTCTCCCCTCGCCCGCAAGCGGGCGAGGGGAGAGGCAACATCACCGACGACCGCACTCAAACGGCCCGGACCTCATTCAGTAAATCAGGGTGACGATCCAGTAGCTTGAGCAGCTTGACCAGCGCCAGCGGCGGCTTGGTTTTGCCGTTTTCATAACGCGAAAAGGCATTGATTCCTCCACCGAAAAGTTCGCCGGCTTCACGCTGTCCCAGATCAAGTTTCTTGCGCACGGTAATGATGAAGCTGGGATCGACAATGGCCGCATTGACCTGTTTGTTGAACTGGAGCATCAATTCATTGGTGCGTGTCGCCTCATCCAGTTCCAGAACGGCTTCATTGCAGGCGGGGCAAAAGTCGGCGGTCACCGCGGGAATCATGGTCGTTTCGCCCTTATAGGTATAGGGCATGTCGCGGGTATCGTGGATCAATTTCGCCGCGCCGCAAACAGGACATTTCATCGTTCCCCTCCTGTGGAGGCAGGGCTATCGCATATGAAGCACGGGCAACCACAAGGGTTGCCCCTACACCCCCGGCACCGTAGGGGCAACCCTTGTGGTTGCCCGTGTTCCACCGGCTCCAACCTGCCATATGCGATAGCCCTCCCTGTGGAGGGGTGGACGCCGCAGGCGGACGGGGTGGTCATACGAACGAGATGGTCATTTTGAGCCTGCCCCCTTCACCTCCACCACCTGCACCGCCTCGGCAATACGCTTTTGCCATTCCTGCGGGCCGCTTTGGTGCACGGAGACGCCATTGACATCCACCGCCACCGATACCGGCATGTCTTCCACCACGAACTCGTGGATCGCTTCCATGCCGAGGTCAGCGAAGGCCACCACGCGCGCCTTGCGGATCGCCTTGGAGACGAGGTAAGCAGCGCCGCCCACCGCCATCAGATACACCGAGCGGTGCTTCTTGATCGCTGCCAGCGCCACCGGGCCGCGCTCGGCCTTGCCGATCATGCCCAAAAGGCCCGAATGTTCCAGAACCTCGTCGGTGAATTTATCCATGCGCGTGGCCGTGGTGGGGCCGGCGGGGCCAACCACCTCATCGCGCACCGGATCGACCGGGCCCACGTAATAGATGAACTTGCCCCTCAGATCGACGCCATCCGGCAGCCCCTGGCCGCTGCGGTAGAGTTCCACCATGCGCTTGTGCGCGGCGTCGCGGCCGGTGAACATGCTGCCCGAGAGCAGCAGCGTGTCGCCCGGCTTCCAGCTTTCGATGTCGGCCTGCGTGACGGTATCGAGATTGACACGGCGCGCGGCGGGGCCTACGTCCCAGGTGATTTTGGGATAATCGGTTACTTTCGGCGGATGCAGTTCCGCAGGGCCGCTGCCATCGAGCACGAAATGCGCGTGGCGCGTGGCGGCGCAGTTGGGAATCAGCGCCACCGGCAACGAGGCCGCGTGCGTGGGGTAATCCTTGATCTTCACGTCCAGCACGGTGGTCAGCCCGCCAAGACCCTGCGCGCCGATGCCAAGTGCATTCACTTTATCCATGAGTTCGAGCCGCAACTCTTCAATGCGGCTACCTGGGCCGCGCGCGCGCAGCTCGTCGATGTCCACCGGATCCATCAGCGCTTCTTTGGCCAGCACCATGGCTTTTTCTGCGGTGCCGCCGATGCCGATGCCGAGCATTCCGGGCGGGCACCAGCCAGCACCCATGGTGGGCACGGTTTTGAGTACCCAATCGACAATGCTGTCGCTGGGATTGAGCATCGCCAGCTTGGATTTGTTTTCCGAGCCGCCGCCCTTGGCGGCAACCTGAAATTCCACCGTATCGCCCGGCACCAGGCGCACATGTATCACCGCGGGCGTGTTGTCCTTGGTATTTTTGCGCAACCCGGCGGGATCGCTCAGAATCGAGGCGCGCAGCACGTTGTCCGGATGCAGATAGGCGCGGCGCACGCCTTCGTTGATCATGGCTTCAAAATCGAGCGTGCCTTCAAAGTGCACGTTCATGCCCACGTTGGCGAACACGGTGACAATGCCGGTATCCTGGCAAATCGGGCGGTGGCCCTCGGCGCACAGGCGCGAGTTGAGCAGAATCTGCGCCATCGCGTCCTTGGCGGCGGGCGCTTGCTCGCGCTGCCAGGCACGGTGCACCGCCTGGATGAAATCGAGCGGATGGTAGTAAGAAATGAATTGCAGGGCATCGGCGACGCTTTGAATCACGTCGTCCTGGCGAATGATGATCGGGCGTGGGAGGGTCATGCGTAGAAAGTCCCCATGGGCTAGAATCGGCGGCAAATTCTAGCATGGCGCGTCAGTGGCGCCCGACGACGGACCTTACTCTCATGCAGCGCCCTCTCATGCAGCGCCTCACCACCTTGCACTTCACTACCTTGCGCTTCACCACCTGGTTGTGCTGCGCCTTTTGCTGCACCGCGCTCAGCGTTGGCTCCGCAGCGCTATGTGCGCAAGAGAACGCCACGTTCACCATTCTCTTTCTCGGCGATTCGCTCACCGAAGGCTTGGGCCTCGATGACGGCGCCGCGTTTCCCGATCTGATCGCCAAGCGTTTCCAGGCCGAAGGCCGCAGCCGCATCAAGGTGATCAACGGCGGCATCAGCGCCACCACCTCCGCCAGCGCGCTTGGCCTCTTACGCTGGTTCGTTCGCGCCAAGCCGGATCTGCTGCTGCTGTCATTCGGCGGCAACGACGGCCTGCGCGGGCTCGATGTCAACGAAATGGAAAAGAACCTCAGCGCCACCATCGAATTCGCGCAACAGAGCGGCATCGAAGTGGCGCTGAGCGGCATGTTGGCGCCGCCCAACATGGGCGCCGAGTACACCAGCGCCTTCGCCGCCGTATTTCCCGCGCTCGCTGTGCGTTATCAACTGCCCTTGCTGCCGTTTCTGCTCGATGGCGTGGCGGGCAATCCCGCGCTCAACCAAGGCGACGGCATTCACCCCAACAGCGCCGGGGAACGCCTGGTGGCGGACTTGGTGTGGGATTTCTTGCAGCCTTTGCTGCCGAACGGGTTTTGAGGCACCGCCACCATGATTCTCGACATCACCAATCTCTGCAAAACCTTTCCTGGCGCCGGCCACAGCGAACCTGTCGAAGTGCTCAAGTCGCTCAACTTGCAGGTGGCGCCAGGCGAAAGCGTCGCCATTCTCGGCCAATCCGGCAGCGGCAAATCCACGCTGCTCACCTTGCTCGCGGGCCTCGATGCGCCCACCTCTGGCAGCATCGTGCTCAACGGCCAAGATTTGCAGCGCCTGAGCGAAGCACAACTCGCGCAATTTCGCGCCCGCAACATCGGCATCATCTTTCAGCAGTTTCACCTCATGTCGCATCTCACTGCGCTCGAAAATGTCTCGCTGCCGCTCGATCTTTTCAGCGACCCCGCGGCCACCGCCAAAGCCGCCACCGCGCTGGAACAGGTGGGCCTCGGTAAACGCAAAGAACACTTTCCGCACCAGATGAGCGGCGGCGAGTGCCAGCGCGTCGCCATCGCCCGCGCCATGGTGGTGCGCCCCGCGATCCTGCTTGCCGACGAACCCACCGGCAACCTCGACAATCAAACCGGCGCCTACGTCTCCGATCTGATTTTTGATCTGGTAAAAGAGCATCGCATGACCATGCTGTTCGTGACCCACAACGAAGTGCTCGCCAAGCGCTGTGCGCGTGAACAGCGGTTACAGAATGGACGGTTTATATGATTATTGCGGCCCTCTCCCCCAACCCCTCTCCCGCAAGCGGGCGAGGGGAGTCTAACGCTTCTCTCACTTGTGGGAGTGTATGGGAGAGGGCTAACTGAACTGCGCAGCGGGGCGGGAGGCACGGCGCGGTGAGACCCTTGGAGGCCATGGATGGCCGTAACGGAGCCAACAGGGATGTACTCGTGGCGTGTCTCACCGCGCTGTGCCTCCCGCCTCGCCAACCAGCACCAAACCAACGGAAGCAAAAACCATGCTCTGGCTCAAACTCGCCTGGAAAGAAATCCGCAATAATTACAAATTCAGCCTGTTTTTCGTGCTGAATCTGAGCATTGGCTTGATCGGCTTCATTGCGCTCGATTCCTTCAAGCAATCGATCGACGAACATTTGCAGAACAACTCCAAGGCCATTCTTACCGCCGATCTCCAGATTTCCTCGCGCCAGCCGCTCACCGAGGCCGATACCGCGCTCGCCGAAAGTCTGCTCGGCAAGGAATTCAGCAGCACCGATCAAACCAGCTTTCTTTCCATGGTGGCGGGCAACGGCAACTCGCGCATGAGCCAGATCATCGGCATTGCCGCCGGTTTTCCGCAATACGGCGACATCGTGCTCGAACACAGCGGCTCCGTGCTCGACAGCCAGGCCCGCGCCGCGCTACTGGCCAATCCAGAAGTATGGGTAGCGCGCGATCTCATGCTCACGCTTGGCCTGCACATCGGCGACTCCCTCAAAATCGGCGCCGCCACCTTCACCATCAGCGACAGCATCCTCGCCGACCCCAGCAGCACCATCAGTGTCATGACCAGCTTCCCCGCCATCTACATGAGCCTCGCCTCAGTAGAGGCCACCGGCCTGATCCAGCTTGGCAGCCGCATCAGTTATTCGCGTTTCTACAAACTGCCGCCGCGCTTCGACATCAGCACGCTCAAGCGCGATTTCCGCGAACTGCAAGGCAATAGCGGCGATCCGCGCCGCCTCAGCCTCACCACGCACGAAGAACAAAGCCAGGATCTGGGCCGGATTCTGGACTACATGAACAATTATCTCGGCCTGATCGCGCTGATCGCGCTGTTCCTTGCAGGCGTCGGCGCTGCCTATCTCTTCCGCAGTTTTTTCACTAGCCGCTTCCGCGACATGGCGATTCTCATGTGCCTCGGCGGCACGCCGCGCCAAGCGTATGTGATGACGCTAGTACAAATCACCCTGCTTGGCACGCTCAGCGCGCTGATCGCCAGCGCCCTCGCCTGGCTTGCGCTGCCGCTCTTACCTGCACTCTTCGAGGGCTTTTTGCCGCGCGGTTTCAACAACCACATGGACCTCAATTCGTTGCTGCTCGCGCTCTTGCTCGGCACGCTCGGCAGCCTCATCTGCTGCTTGCCGATTCTCTCGAAAATTTACGATCTCAATCCCATCGGCCTCTTCCACGAAAACGTGCAACCCACGCCCGTGCAAGGCCATTGGCGCCGCCATGTTGCCAGTTACGCGCCGATTCTGCTGGTGTTCTGGGCCTTGGCGCTGTGGCAGGCGCGCTCGCTTTTGATCGGCTCGCTGTTCGTTGTGGGCTTCATCATCGCCATCGGCCTCTTGGGCAGCATCGCCTGGGGCATCCTGCGCCTTTGCGGGCGTTTTTCCGGGGTGTCGCGCGTTACCCACAAACTCGCGCTGCGCAATCTCGAGCGCAACCGCCTCGGCGCGCTGTCGTGTTTTCTAGCCATTGGCCTCGGCGCCTTGCTGATCAACCTGATTCCCCAGATTCAAAAAGGGTTGGAGCAGGAAATCAGCCAGCCCACCGGCTTCGAGCTACCCGATTTCTTTCTGTTCGACATTCAGGAAGAACAACTCGCGCCCTTGCAAAACTTGCTGGCGGAAAAAGGCTACGCCCTCGCCTATCGCTCGCCGATGCTTCGCGCGCGCCTGGACACCGTGAACCGCGCCGCTACTGGCGAGGGCGACGAAACGCCCGACGAACAACGCGCGCAGCGCCGCCAGTACAACCTCACCTATCAAGACACCTTGAAAAATTCGGAAACACTGGTCGATGGCGCCTTATGGCACGGCACCTGGGATGCCAATTCGTCTGACTTGCCCGGCATTTCTGTCGAACAGAATTTTGCGCGGCGCCTGGGCTTGAAGCTTGGCGACGTGCTCGGCTTCGATGTGCAGGGCGTGCCGGTGGAAGGCCGCATCATGAATACGCGCAAGGTGGATTGGAACAGTTTTCAGCCGAATTTTTTCCTCTCGTTCCAAGGCGGCGTGCTCGACCTCGCGCCCAAGATCTTCGTTGCCGCCATCGGCAAGGTGGCAGAGGCCGATCGCCTTGCGGTGCAGAACAGCATCGTCGCCGCCCTGCCCAATGTCAGTGTCATCAATGTCACTCAGATCGTGGCGCGCGTGCTCGACATCACCGATCAAATCAGTTGGGCCATTCGCGTGATGGCGTATTTGTCGATCTTCGCCGGCTTGGTGGTGCTGTTTTCCATCGCGCGCTACGAGGTGAAATCGCGCTTCTGGGAAATCAACCTGCTCAAGATTCTGGGCGCCAACTTCAGCGATGTGAAAGGCATGGTGCAAATCGAATTCGGCATTCTCGGTTTCAGTGCGGCGCTGTGTGGTGTGATGCTGAGCCTTTGCATGAGTTGGGCCATTTCCTGGGCGGTGTTCGATAAGCTCTGGCGTTTCTCCCCGCTGCTCACCGGCTTCAGCGTGCTCGCCATCAGCGCGCTCAGTGTTGCCACCGCGCTCGCCGCCACGCTGGGCGTATTGCGGCAGAAACCGCTGGAGTTGCTCAAGGCCGTATGAGCAGCGCGTACAATCGCCGCTTTTCTTCAGGACAGTTCGATGGATGAGCGCAAATACACCGCGTTTGGCAACCGCCTGAGCAAGGTGCTGCAACATCGCCGCAAGAAAGCCGCGCAGCAAGGCGTCAGTTGTTATCGCCTGTATGATCTCGACATGCCGGAGTTTCCTTTCATCATCGACATTTACGACAAGCATCTCTACGTAGCCGAATACCAGCGCCAACACACGCTCAGCCCCGAGCAGCACGCGCAATGGCTAGCCACTAGCTGCCAGACCATCAGCAACACGCTGGCCACACCGCCAGAGCGCCTGCATCTCAAACGGCGCGAGGTGATCGTCGAGCGCCAGCAGCAATATCAGCGCAACGCGCACACCAATGCGCGCTTCGCGGTGCCGGAACACGGGCTGCAATTTTGGGTGAACCTGGACGACTACCTCGACACCGGCCTCTTCCTCGACCACCGCCCCACGCGCCAGCGCGTGCGCGAGCTGAGCCGCGGCAAGCGGGTGCTCAATCTCTTCGCCTATACCGGCTCGTTTTCGGTTTATGCCGCCGCCGGCGGCGCCAGCGAGGTGACGACGGTGGATATGTCCAACACCTATATCGAGTGGGCGCAGGATAATTTCACCTTGAACCGCCTGCCGCTGGTGCCACAGTGTTTCATCGCCGCCGATGTACTAGCCTGGCTGCCCGCGCAGGCGCGCGCGCAATACGACCTGATCGTGTGCGACCCGCCCACCTTCAGCAACAGCAAGCGAATGCGCAGCGCCTTCGACGTGCAGCGCGATCATCCGGCGCTGATCAATCAGTGCCTGCGCCTCCTGGCCCCCGAGGGCGTGCTGTTCTTCAGCACCAACCAGCGCCGTTTCAAGCTCTACGACGAGCACCTGCACACCCCGCGCATCGTGGACCTCACGCGGCAAACCACCGGCTTCGATTTTGAAGGCAAGCTGGAACGCCGCTGCTTCGCCTTGCGCCCAGCGGCACAGACCAGCCAAACGGCCAGCGAAGGCTAGCCAAACAACCCACACAGACTAGCCCAACGACCGCCGTAGACTGACCAAACGGCCTATACCGATGGACGAATGCTGGAAAAGTGCCTATAGTCCCTGTAACTTAGCCGATAACTCTACTACCCAAGTTTGCTGTCACCCAGTATAGTGCGCGGGTCCAGCTTGAGAGGAAGGAACCCCTCAACCCCTCCGCTCGCTCGTGGTACGCATATTGCCGTCCATTTTTTGCATTTAGATCCCCAATAGACCCCACAAGGAGTACGCACGAATGCTTACATTCAGAAAATCCTTACTAGCCACCGCCATCGTGTCCGCGTTGATCACCGCTTCGGAGGCGGCGCAGGCGGCGCCGGACTGTACCGTTGTTGACTACGGCCCCGGCGTCTATACCGTCGGCGCTAACCTGGATTCAGAAGTAGGGTGCGCACCCGCGGGGACGAACAAAAACGTATCTGGAACCGTTACCGGCGCGACTGTCACCGTCAACAATATCGCCCAATCACGCAACGGAATTTCATCAGAAACCGCCGGTAACAATCCTGGCGGTGTAAACATCACTGTCATAGATTCGACAGTCAACAATAAGAACAACACAAGCCCATCGATCGGGATCGCCGTCACCGTGGGGGATACCACCCTTGCTGGCACAAGAGATGGCATTCTGACCCTGAAAGGCGCCAACACCGTTACCGTGACGAACGGCGGCGGGATTCTGGTCAACGTGCGTGGGCAAGGCGATGGCACCGCCACGATCACAGGCACCTTGAAGATCGACAACAACTCGGATAAGAACGGCGGGCAAGACGCCCTCGAAGTGACGACGCGCTACGGCAAGGCCTCCTTGGACATGAACGACGTGGAAGCCACCATCAACGTCAAGGGCGGCAACGGGATTTTCGTTGATGCGCTAGAGCAGACAGCCGGTAACAGAATTTTCGGCGGTGGCGAGGTGTATGCCGAGATTGGCGCTGACGTCACCGTCAATCTCACCAACGACATTTCCGGGGCGGCTGGGCACGCCAACGCCGGTATTCGCGTGTCGACGACAACGACGACTGTCGCCGGAGCCGGGGGGGCAAACAATGGCCTGCGTGTAGGCAACGTTACGCTGATCTCCGCCGCTACCGTCAACACCACCGGCGACAAAGCCAACGGCATCACCGCCACCGCCGATACCGGCACCATCGACCTCACGAATACCGGCAATATCGACACCACGGGCAACAACAGCAGCGGCATCGAGGCAGGCTTATCCTTCTATCCCACTGCCCAGGATCGGAAGGATCTAAGAAACGGAGAAGTTCGCATCGGCGAGGGCGACATCACCATCGACACCAGCGCCGAAATCACCACGGCGGGGCTCAATTCCTACGGCATCCGGGTGGCCACCAATGGCACCATCGACCTCACCAACACTGGGGAAGTCACCGCCGATCAGAGCATCGGCGTTCTGGTAGACACCGAGACAAGCCTTGCCATCACCATCACCAACCAAGCGACCGGCAACATTACCGGCACGCTTGGCGTGAAAGCAGGCAGCGCTACGCACGACGCTACTCCAGTGATCACACTCAACAACAGCGGCGGGATCACCGGCACCACCAGCTATGGTGTCGAGGTTTTGAACCCCATCGACGCAACGAATAGCGGCACCATCGAGGGCGAGACCACTGGCCTCTCCGCGCTTTACGGCGGATCAGTCAAGAATGAGCTTGGCGGCTCCATCACCGGCGTCGACGAGGACGGCATCTTTGCTGGCAAGGGCATCACGATCACCAGCTACGGCACCCTCCGTGGCGCCGTCAACGCCGTCCAATTCACCGAAGGCAACAACACGCTCAATCTGAAAAATCAGTCGGAAACCTTCGGCATCCTCTTGATGGGCAAAGACTCCGACATCACTACCGTGTTCACAGGCGCGAATATCGCGGGCGTTACGCGCTTCGACAACGGTACCGGCGTAAGCACGCTGGTTTTCGATGGCTACCAAGGCACCGTAACGGAAATTTCCTCTTCTAGCGCGAATAGCGCGGACCAGTGGGAAAAAGTCCACGTCATCAACAACGCGGCGCTCACGTTCAATGGCAACACCAAGCACCAGGCGGATCTGTTCCAGATCGACGACGGCTCCATCAGCATCACCGGCGCCGCGGGCGACAATACGCTCATCTCGCCGAAAGTCGACCTTGGCGATGCGGGCGCGCTGATCTTCAACCACAGCAGCGCGAGTTACAGCTTTACGGCGCCGATTACCGGCACCGGTAAGGCCACCGACGCGGTTCAGCAGCTTGCCGGCATCACGATCCTGATCGCGGACAACACTTATTCTAGCGGTACCAAGGTCAACGGCGGCACTTTGCGCGCGGGAGGCGTGAACAAGTTTTCGCCAAATTCGGCGGTCGTGGTTAACACCAGTGGAATCTTCGATCTGAACGGTTTCGACCAAACCATCAAGGGCTTGAACAACGGCGGGGTTGTCCGCTTCAACTCGACAGGCACTGGCGCCACATTCAAACCCACCACGCTGACAGTGAATGGCGATTACGTGGGCAATGGCGGCACGCTGTACATGAAAACCTTCCTGGCTGGCGACGCCTCGCCGACCGACAAAATGGTAGTGTTTGGCAACGTCACGGGCACCACCTCCAAGATCGAGGTCACCAACGTCGGTGGCGCGGGCGCGCTAACCAATACTGGCATCTTGCTGGTGGATATACGTAATGGCGGCACATCCCCAGCGGAGGCCTTCAAGCTGACCGGCGGGGGCGATCCCGGCGCAGGAGAGGATGCCATCAGCGCCTATAT
>JAIRJU010000325.1 GCA_031260485.1 Pseudomonadales bacterium
AACTTGCAAGGCGCGGCATTATTCATTACGTTTGCGCCTGCTTCTTGTCGGGGTGCCTTCTAGCAAGGCTGAGACATCACCCGTGGAACCTGTTGGGGTAATACCTGCGTAGGGAACAAGATCGGCAAGTCTGCCGCTTTTCCACTTACCTGCCGCTCCTTTTGCTGCTTTACCCTCCTACCCGCCGCCCAGCCCTGCACAGAGCTTTGCGCGCAGGGGCGGTTCCCCGGTTGCCATGCGTTTCAGCGCTGCTGGCCGCCCCGGCTTTATATTCGCCGTGGAGGCTACCCTCATGTCACAACATACCTTGAAAGTACTCAGCCGCGAAGCGCGGGCCGATCAGGACGCGCTGTTGCCCTTTCCCGCGTCGCGGAAAATTCATGTCACCGGCTCACGCGCCGACTTGCGCGTGGCGATGCGCGAAATCACACAAACGCCGACCCGCATCGCGCTCAGCCATGGCGCGAGCCGCGATGAAGCCAATCCCGCGATTGCCGTGTACGACACCTCCGGCCCCTACACCGATCCCGCCGTGCGCATCGACCTGCGCCAGGGCCTGGTGGCACTGCGCGAACCCTGGATCGTGGAGCGCAACGATACCGCGCTGTTGCCCCGCGAAAGTTCGCACTATGCCCAACAGCGCCAGGCCAATCGTGAGCTCGATGCGCTGCGCTTCGCGCTGACGCGCCAACCGCGCAAGGCCGTGGCAGGCCGCAATGTCACTCAGTTGCACTATGCGCGCCAAGGCATCATTACCCCCGAAATGGAATACATCGCCATCCGCGAAAACATGAGCCTGCGCCAGGCGCGTGAACTCGGCGCGCTAGGGCGGCAGCATCCGGGGCAGAGTTTCGGCGCGCGCATTCCCGCGGCAATCACACCAGAATTCGTGCGCAGCGAAATCGCCGCGGGCCGCGCCATCATTCCCGCCAACATCAATCATCCCGAAATCGAGCCAATGATCATTGGCCGCAACTTTCTGGTGAAGGTAAACGCCAACATCGGCAATTCCGCGCTCGGTTCTTCGATCGAGGAAGAAGTGGCCAAACTCACCTGGGGCATTCGCTGGGGCGCCGATACGGTGATGGATCTCTCCACCGGCAAGCACATTCACGAAACACGCGAATGGATCATCCGCAATTCTCCTGTACCGATCGGTACAGTACCGATCTATCAAGCGCTGGAGAAAGTTGGCGGCGTTGCCGAAGACCTCACCTGGGAGCTATTCCGCGACACGCTGATCGAGCAAGCCGAACAAGGCGTGGACTACTTCACCATTCACGCCGGCGTCTTGCTGCGCTACGTGCCGCTCACCGCCAAGCGCGTCACCGGCATCGTCTCGCGCGGCGGCTCGATCATGGCCAAGTGGTGCCTGGCACATCACCAGGAAAATTTCCTTTACACGCACTTTGAGGACATCTGCAACATCATGAAAGCCTATGATGTAGCGTTTTCGCTCGGCGACGGCCTGCGCCCCGGCTCCATCGCCGACGCCAACGATGACGCGCAATACGGTGAACTGCGCACGCTCGGCGAACTCACGCAAATCGCCTGGCGCCATGACGTGCAAACCATGATCGAAGGCCCCGGCCACGTGCCGATGCACCTCATCAAAGACAACATGGACAAGCAATTGCAATATTGCAGCGAAGCGCCCTTCTATACGCTCGGCCCACTCACCACCGACATCGCGCCTGGCTACGATCACATCACCTCCGGCATCGGCGCGGCGATGATCGGCTGGTTCGGCACCGCCATGCTGTGTTACGTCACGCCCAAGGAGCATTTGGGCTTGCCAGACAAAAACGACGTGAAGACCGGCATCATCACCTACAAGCTCGCCGCGCACGCCGCCGACCTCGCCAAGGGCCACCCCGGCGCGCAGTTGCGCGACAACGCGTTGAGCAAGGCGCGCTTTGAATTCCGCTGGGAAGACCAATTCAATCTTGGCCTCGATCCCGACACCGCACGCGCGTTTCACGACGCCACGCTACCCAAGGAATCTGCCAAGGTGGCGCATTTCTGTTCCATGTGCGGGCCCAAGTTCTGCTCGATGAAGATCACGCAGGAAGTGCGCGACTACGCCGCGCGTGAAAATGGCAGCGCGCAAATCGTAGGCGACAGCGTGCGCCTGATCGGCCTCGAAGGCGAAATGCAGCGCAAATCCGACGAATTCCGCGCGCGCGGCAGCCAGCTTTATGGCGAAAGCGAATGATGCCGAATGAGTGACATGCGCATCGGCATCGCAGGCGCGGGGCTCGTGGGCCGCCTCTTGGCCTGGCGTTTGTTGCGTGCGGGCCACACGGTGACTTTGATCGATCAAGACGATGGTTCAGGGCAACACGCCGCCGCTTACATCGCCGCCGCCATGCTCGCGCCCTACAGCGAAGCGGTGGGCACTGGCCATGCGCTGCTCGCGCCTGGCTTGCAGGCCATTGCACTATGGCGCCGTTGGCTGCAAGAGCTACAGCGCGACAGCGGTCATGACGTACCCTGGCAACAGCGCGGCAGTGTGGTGGTGGCGCATCCGCTGGATCGCGGCGAACTGCTATGGTTTCAGGAGCGGCTGGCGGCGCTGACGCACGGTGCAGCGGATACTTGCCAAACGCTGGATCGCGCCGCGCTCTTGAGCCTCGAGAGCGAACTCTGTGCCTTCGATGCGGGCCTTTATCTGCCGCACGAAGGCTGCCTCGACAACCGCGCCTTGTTCAGCGCGCTCGCGCAAGCCATCACCCTGGGCGGCGGCCACTGGCTCAAGGGGCGCAACATCATCGAGGTCAGCCAGGGCCGCATCACCACCACGCATGACAGCCACGACTTCAGCCTGGCACTCGACTGCCGCGGCCTCGGTGCCAAAGCACAAGTGAAGGGGCTGCGCGGCGTGCGCGGTGAACTCTTGTGGCTGCACGCGCCAGAGGTCAACCTGAGCCGCCCGGTGCGCCTGATGCACCCGCGCTACCAGCTTTACATCGCGCCGCGCCCCGCCGCGGTGTACGTGATCGGCGCCACCGAGATCGAGAGCGATTCCATGGCGCCAATCACCGTGCGTTCAGAACTCGAACTGCTCTCTGCGCTCTACAGCGTGCATGGCGGCTTCAGCGAAGCCAGCGTACTGGAAGCGCGCAGCCATTGCCGGCCCGCCTTCGCCGACAACCTGCCGCAGCTCATCGCCACGCCTGGCCTCGTGCAAGTCAACGGCCTCTACCGCCACGGCTATCTTCTGGGGCCGCTCATGGTGGAAAGCGTCTTGGCACTGCTCGCAGGCCGTGCGGTGCTGCCGCCGATCGGCCTCCATGGCTATTTATAGCACTTGCATGGCCATGTGTAGCAAACCCCATTCAATTGATTCATGACCAAAGAGTCCATTTCATGAACGACCTCGCCCACGACCCCTGGCAAGCCTACGGCGTCACTTTGCACAGCCGCCTCTTGCTCGGCACCGCGCTCTATCCGTCGCCCGAGGTATTGCGCCAGGCGGTAAGCGCGAGCGGTGCCGAGGTATTGACCGTATCGCTACGCCGCCAAGCCCCGGATGCAGGTGGCGGCGACAATCTCTGGCGCTACATCGGCAGCCTCGGCAAACGCCTTTTGCCCAATACCGCAGGGTGCCATTCGGCGCGCGAGGCGATCACGCTGGCGCACATGGCGCGCGAGCTGTTTCAAACCCACTGGATCAAACTGGAAGTGATCGGCGACGACTACAACCTGCAACCCGATCCCTTTCAGTTGCTGCAAGCCGCCACGGCGCTGGTGCAGGAAGGCTTCGCGGTGTTCCCCTACTGCACCGACGATCTGGTGCTGTGCCAGCGCCTGGTCGATGCCGGTTGCCAAGTACTGATGCCCTGGGGCGCGCCGATCGGCACTGGCCAGGGCCTGCTCAATCCCTATGCCTTGCAAACCTTGGCCAAGCGCCTGCCCGGCATTCCCCTGATCGTCGATGCCGGGCTCGGCACGCCCTCGCACGCGGCGCAGGCGCTGGAGTTGGGTTTTGCCGCGGTACTGCTCAACACCGCCGTGGCGCGCGCCACCGATCCGGTGCGCATGGCGGAAGGCTTCAAACTGGCGGTGGCGGCGGGCCGGCTCGGCTATCGCGCAGGCGCCATGCCCAAGCGCCAAACCGCACACCCCAGCACGCCGGTACTCGGCACACCGTTTTGGCACGCTCAGTCAACGGACGCCGCGCCATGAGCGGCAAGCCCATCGTCTACACCATTGCCGGTTCAGATTGCAGCGGCGGCGCTGGTCTACAAGCCGATCTCTTGACCCTGCACGCCCTCGGCGTACACGCCTGCACACTCACCACCGCACTCACGGCGCAAAATCGCCACGGCGTGCAAGCACTGCTGCCCACGTCAACGGCGCAATTGCGTGCGGAATTCGCAGCGCTGTTTGGCGAGCTAAAACCCAGCGCCATCAAACTGGGAATGTTGGCCACCGCCGAGCTAGCCACCACCGTCACTGACTTGCTGACGCGCTGCGACTGCCCAGTGATCTGCGATCCGGTACTGAGTGCTTCGGCGGGCGGCGAACTGCTGAGTGAAGCGGGCCTGCATGTGCTGCGCCAACTGTTGCCTCGATTGACACTGTTGACCCCCAACGCCCAAGAAGCCGCCGCTCTAAGCGGACTGCTCGTTCAAGATTATGCGTCGATGGCAAACGCCGCAGAACGTCTGTTGCAATTGGGCGCGCAGGCGGTGCTGATCACCGGCGGCGATCTTGCCCACGATGCAGCGCACCGCTGCGATTACTTCGCCAGCCACGCCCAGCGTTTCTGGCTGCAAGCCGACACTGTGGCCACGCCGCACACACACGGTACCGGCTGTACCTTGGCTTCTGCCATTGCCGCCTTCATGGCGCAAGGCCACGATCTGCGCGACGCCGTGGTGCTGGGCAAGATGGTCATCACCGAGGGCCTGCGCAGCGCGCAAGGCGTCGGCGATAGCGATGGCGCTGGCAGCGGCGCCGTGGCACACCCACGCTGGCGCGAGGTGCTCGATGGCGGTCTCGCCAATCTGCCGCGCCTCTTGCCGCAGCGCCCCGACACCTTCACGCCGCTG
>JAIRJU010000003.1 GCA_031260485.1 Pseudomonadales bacterium
GGTGATGCTCAACCGCTCAGTAAAGGACTGACGAATGGCACTGTGATGGGCGATAGGCTTGGAGTGCATGAGATTTCCAACGGCACGGTTCAGTTCAGGATGATTGACGGAAAAATGACTCCTCAAGAGCAGAGAGGTATGCAGCGAAACCTGAACGACCAACAAAAATTATTGCAGCCATGAAATTCTTCATGCGTGCGATGATCGGAGCTTTGGTCCTTCTTTGGGTATTTTCGTCAGGTTGCTCATCCAGGGCAATTAGTGAAGGGACGCTGCTGCCGAGTGAACTGGCGAAGCGCCCTGAAAAATACGATGGCAAGCATGTCGATGTGCGTGGGTATGTCGTAATAGGCCCAGAGAGGCGCAATATTTTCGATTCGAAAAAAGGCTATCAAGATCCCCATGGTGCATGCTTGGGGCTGGATGGATCGGACACCATGTTCGGTAATTTTCACAGCCAGAACACGCGGAAGATTTCGGGTGTATTTAGGCAATCGCTTTGTGGAAAAAACGATGTGTGTCTCTATTGGTGCAGTGAATATGGCATCGAATTGGATCAAGGCAGTAAGCCGTGAAAAGGTAGTTTGCTGGTAGCCGGGAGGCGGCTGGAGAGCATTGGTGTTAGACGCGACCAAATGAATCGCTAATATCTTGGGTAGATTGAGAGTGTCTTACGATTTTCGCCATGGCAATAAACTTATCTTCAGCACGTAGAGTCCGGTGACCACGTACCTGAACTTGTTGGGCGAACCGGTGCAGATCACCAAAACCTCCGCCAGCAATCATTTTTTCATTGCGAGACTTTAGAGTCGCTATTTTTTACCTAACAAAGTGTAGGCTGGATGAAACGTGCAGGACTTAATCAAAGCAGAGGAATTGAGAGAATTTCCAAAATTTTGGAGATGGTTTCAAGATAACTCCGAAGTGCTGAAACGCATACGATCAGCAGATGCGCCTGAGTACAATGAGCTGCAGCGTCGCGTAGCTCGGTTAAGCCCAGAAATTGAGGCTGAGATTGGGGGATTCACATCGAAAGATGATCTTAATCTTGTCTTTAATGCTCATGGAGATCGACGCTATTTTTCATTGATAGATGAGATAGTTAAGAGCGCGCCACATATGGATGGGTGGTGCGTTCGTGCCTTAAAACCCCCTTTACTTGAGAATCTCCGCGTTCAGTACGGTGACCAAGAAATTACGACCCAAGAAATTTGGCTAAAAGTTGGTTCTGGGCAAGATACCGAAAGCCGACTCCAGTTGATTGTGGCAATCCAGCATGAGAACGATGCAAATCAGAATTGGAGTCGCGAATCGGCGGCTCTGTTGGCAATTGAATCGTTTCTTGGTGAGCGTGTGTACTCCTTGAGTATGTTTATTGATGGTTTTGTCGATTTACCGAATAACCCTCGTGCAGAGGGGTTTGTTTCTTTGTGGGATATCGCAAATCAGTTGCAATTGTCTGGATTGGAGTAGTCTGCGGCTTAATGCAGCGTCATTAGCCTTAGCCTTAGCCCCAACCCGGATAATTGTTCAAATGCATGCGATCTGGTTATCGATGATTCGAACCCGAAACTCAAAGAAGTGTGGTCCATCTTGTTGTCCGGCTATATGGCTGATATGACTATGTGGTAACTACTTCTTGTTTGTGAAATAGTCCCTGTCATCCCAAGAGCCCAGGAGATAGCCATGTCGTTGCGAACGAAAATTTTTATAGCCTTGTTGGTTGTGGTGACCTGCAATAGTGCCAGTGCTTCTTATGACGCAAATATGTCCGGCGAAATAGAGGGCTTTTACGTCTATGCGGAAGGGGACTACGTCTTTTTCCGTCTGAAGAATCAACCTGGCAGCCATTTTGGCTGTGATCCTACCTACTTTGTCATTCCGGAGACTGTCAGCGCAGATCGGAGGAAGGCTCTGCTTGCAAGGTTATCGTTAGCCTATGCGATGCAGGAGGTGGTCAATATAGGGTATGCGGCAAATGGAGACTGTGCCGCAGGTTACATTCGAGTTTATCGAGTTGGTTGAGTCGCAAGCTTGTCCGTAACAACGGCGCTAGGTTTATGATCGATTATTCGTGCTCTGGAGCGACATTTATCTCCATCAGCAGGTAGATTATCTTTAAGCGGTACCCCGTTGGGCTTGCTTGAGGCAGGAGGAGATATGAAAGTACGTATGCTGACGGTTGGGATGTTGGGGTTGGTCGCAATGCAGGTCGCTGTGGCGGAATGCGGATCGTATTACTGCGAAGATGCCAGAATCCTCAGGCTTGTCACTGTGGCAAACGGCGATGTGAGCGTAAAAGTGAGTGGAACACTATCAAATTTGGACTGCACCTTGATAGATAGTCAATACATTACGCTGCCGTCCTCCGCCTCGAGGTTCAAGGAAATTTACGCCAACCTTCTTGCATTCCAGCTCGCTGATCGGCCGATTATGGTTCGCATTGATACCGGGTCCTCTCCTTGCACGATAAACTACATTTATAGCGATGCCCCGTAGGGGGATTCTGGTTGGTTATGGCGTCCTCAATATGGCAGTACCTGGCGCTATCGGAATCGACTAACAGCAATCACAGACAAATATCCGCTGTGTGTCGACATCGGCACTGCGATGGTGGCCTACGATGACCGCGCTACCCCCGATGAGGATCGGTGGGTGGCCGTTGGTTTCATCGGCAGCGCGCTGCATGTGATGGTATTCGCTGAGCGCGGTGGCCGGATTCGCCCGATCAGTTTGCGTGAAGCTGAAAGCCTGGAGGTGAGACATTATGAAACGCACAAAAAACGCTGTGGATTCTGACCCGCCAATTTTGGATGAAGGCTGGTTTGCCAAAGCGCGGCCAGCACGCGATGTTCTGCCCGCGCATGTGCTGATGGCGGCCAAGCGCCTGCTGGGCCGGCCTGTTGGCAGCAACAAGGAATCAACGACGGTGCGCTTTGATCGTGATGTGCTGGATGCCTTTCGCGCAGAGGGACCTGGCTGGCAGACGCGGATAAACGCCGCTTTGCGCGAGTGGTTGCGCGAACATCCGGCCGCACGCTAAATCCGCGTCAGCGGTTGGTTGCGATTCCTATCCTAGTCTCCCCCCGCCTCTGTGCCGGGCTGCTGGCGTTGGCGCTGATCGGCTGTGCCGCCAACCCCAACCGTCCCGCCCAATCCTCGCTGTCCTGTATGCGCGCCGTGCGCGATGCGCTGCCGACGGGCATTGCCGATGCCCGTGCGCATTGCTTGGCTGCCGGCGGCATTGCGCAGCAGTGCAGCGTGATCGAGGCGCGGATTGCCGGGGCGGGTAAGGAGATCGCCGATATCTTCACGGGTGGTGATCCTTCATGGGCTGATTGGCAGGCCGATCGGGCGGGTATCGGCTGCGCCCGCAAGCATCGCGATGCACAGGCGTTGGCCACCTGCTGCGCCGCTGTGGGGTATTGAGTCAGCGTCCCAATTTTGCGGGATCGTAGGCGATGGCCCGCGCGGCATCGCCCTGCGCGATGCAAGGCTGTGTCGGAGCGCCGCGAATCAGAAACCATTCATTGCCTGCCGACTCGCCCACGGGTTCCTGACGCGTTTCGGCGAAGCAGTGCTCGAACGTCTCATCCTTGGGCGCCAGTAGCACGCGGTCAGGCGCGGCGGCCAGCCACGCGGCGGCGTCAAAGATGTCCTGGCCGTCTTCCTGCCAGCGGCGATGACCGAAGTTGATGGTGGGTCGGTCGAGGTAAAGCAGGAACTGTTCTTTGTAAGCCACCAGTCCCACTGTTTCTGTCGGCGCAACTTTCATCAGGGCGGTTTGGGTGAAGGTGCCACCGGAGCGTTCCGGATTCATCGCGGGTGCGATCACGTATCCAAAAACCAGTCCCAACGCAATCAGCACGGCAGGCCAGGCGGCCACCTTTCCATGCCGTAGCGCAAAGGTCAGTGTCATGGCCGCCAGTCCGAGAAACAGCCACAGCGGCCAGGCACCGGTGAGATTGGCCTGTGTCACGGCCTTGATGGCAAAAGAGGCGCCAGCGGCATGTGCGATCACAAACACCAGCGCTGCCAGCAGCGGTATCGCTGCCAGCACCAACGCCGCGCGTTGCACACCACGTTGCGCATACAGCCCGGCCAGAAACGGTGCTGCGGCCAGCGCCAGTGCCGGCAGCGCCGGATTTACATACAGGCCGCGCTTGCCGGGGCTGATCGAGAAGAACAGCAGCACCGTCAGCACCCACAGCAGCGGCAGCCACACGCGCGCATCGCGTGCGCGCCAGGCTGCACGCCAGCGTGGGACCAGCCAGAACAGCAGCAAGCTGAACGGCAGCCACAGCGCCGGGATCACTTGCACGAGAAAGAAATGCCAAGGCTCGTTGTGATGCCAGGCGGCGCCGTAGCGCGTGACGGTCTGACGGAACAGGATGCCGTTGCGATAGGCCAGATAGTCTCCGCCGTGCGCGGCCGTGCTGATCAGCATCGGGATGAACCACAGGCAGATGCCCAGCAGCATTGCCAGCGGCGCCAGGCTCCAGCGCCAGCCACCGGTGAAGCGGGGCAGGTGGTTCCAGTTGCCCTTGCGCAGCACCGGATAAATCAGCATCAGCAGCAGCGGCAGAAAACCCACGCCCTTGGTGATCACGCCAAGACCGGCGGAGAAACCGCCCAGCGTGTACCAGCGCCACTGTGGTCCCCACAGCAGATGGCGCAGCAGACCGTACAGCGACAGCGTCGTCAGCAGACACAGCGTGGCGTCGATCTGCGCCGAGCGCATCGTCGTCAGAAATTGCACCGTGCAGGCCAGCGTCAGTGCGGCCAGCAATCCAGCGCGCCGATCCACGATGCGACGGCCCAGGTCGTACACCAATGCGAGCACGCTCAATGAAGCCAGCAGTGAGGGCAACAGGAACGAGGCGCGTATGTTGCCAGTGAGGCCGTAGGCTGCGGCCAGCAGCCAGAAGTACAGCGGCGGTTTGTCCTGATACAGATCCCCGCCCACGCGCGGGAACAGCCAATCTCCACTGTGGAACATATCGCGCGCCAGCGCTGCAAAGCGCGGTTCGTCCGCCGGCCAGGGATCGCGCAGACCGATGCCGGTGGCGAACAGCAGCAGCCCGACCACGCCCAGCCACAGCAGATCGCGCATGATCGCGCGCGGGTCAGTCGGTGCGCCGTTCATTGCGTCGGTGGCGAATATCGTGCGCCAGGTTGTACAGCGACACGGTGGCGGGGAACAGATTCGACAGAATGCCCACCGAGTCGTTCTTGCCCCAGATGAAGTACGACAGCAGCGCCGCGCTGCCGGCCAGACTCATCAGCCAGAACGCGCGCGGGATCACTGGCTTGCCG
Organism: Pseudomonadales bacterium; assembly: GCA_031260485.1. Lineage (GTDB taxonomy): Bacteria > Pseudomonadota > Gammaproteobacteria > Pseudomonadales > Pseudohongiellaceae > CAILUG01. The sequence continues at coordinate 5,317 of JAIRJU010000003.1, forward strand.
TGGCGGCGCGTGGCGATCATCTGTACCAGCCAGCGGCCGGTGAACAGCAACATGCCGATGTAGCCGACGAGCTTCCACGGCGTGATCGTGATGCCAAACAGCGTGATGAGGGCGGTATTCATTCTGTTGCAGCCTGATCTTCGGTCACGATGAGTCCGGGTTTGAAACGGCGGCGCAGCCAGCGCACGCCGAAGATATCCACGATGCCCACCCACAGGCGATCGAACATGCCGTATTTAGACACGCCGCGCTCGCGGGGCCGATGCCGTACCGGCACCGATACGCAGCGCCAGCGGCGACTTTGAAACAGCGCCGGCATGAAGCGATGCATGTGATCGAAGTACGGCAATTGCAGAAAGGCCGCGCGCGCGAACAGCTTGATGCCGCAGCCGGTGTCCGGCGTGCCATCGCCCAACAGACGGCTGCGCACGCCGTTGGCGATGCGTGACTGCAAACGGCGAAAGCCGGTGTCGCGGCGCAGGGTGCGATGGCCCATGAACAGCCGCACATCGGCATGGTGCGGCTCATCGCGTGCGGCGATCAGGCCGGGGATATCAGCCGGATCGTTCTGCCCATCACCATCCAGCGTTGCAATCCATTCACTATGCGCGGCGCGCACGCCGGTGGCCACCGCCGCGCTCTGCCCGCTGCGGAAGGAATGTCGCAGGATGCGTAGTTGCGAAAGCCCTTCGGCGCGCAGGCGGTGCAACTGCTCCAGCGTGCCATCGGTGCTGCCGTCGTCGACGAAGAGCATTTCGTAGTTGCGTCTGGCCAGCGCGGCATGGATTTCATGCGCCAGCGGGCCGACGTTCCCTACTTCATTGCACACCGGTACGACGACG